>RDXD01000013.1 GCA_004292575.1 Bacteroidota bacterium | reverse complement strand
ATTGATGGCGGCCTTGAATGATGATTTGGTAGCAAAGTTACCATGGCTGAGGGTAAAATGTGGCTTTAAACTGCGCAACTGGGCTTGGGTTAAAAAAATAAATTTGATATAAAGCCAAAAATGTTAGTATTTTGCCACTAAATATTTTGGTTATGAGTTTTGCCGGACGGAATTTTAAATACCTGCGAAAGCTACGGGGCTGGACGCAGGAAGAATTTGCCATAAAACTAAATATCAAGCGCAGCTTGGTGGGTGCTTACGAAGAAGAACGTGCCGAGCCACGACTGGATATTATTGAAAACGTATGCCAACTGTTTAAATTGGGCTTGGAAGATGTTTTTTTAAAAGACTTAAGCATTCAGGGGGGCGATTACCTCAGCCGAAGACGCCAAATGAAGCTTGGCAGTAGCAACAGTGCTCAAATTCAGTTTGTGCCAGTGAAAGCTGCAGCGGGCTATTTGGCGGGCTACAACGATCCCGAGTTTGTGGACGAGCTGAATACCTTTACCCTGCCCATGCTGAGTGGCGGTAACTACCGCGCCTTTGAAATAATTGGCGATAGCATGCTGCCAACGCCCAGCGGTAGCGTAATTGTGGGCGAGCGCATTGAGGGCTTCAACGACATAAAAAACAACCATACCTACATTGTGGTTAGTAACAGCGAAGGCATTGTGTACAAGCGGTTACAAAAAAATGGACGATCAAAGGCGCAGCTTACGCTGGTAAGCGACAATCCTAACTACCCGCCCTATACCGTAAACACAAACTATGTGGCCGAGATATGGCAGGCGCAAATGGTGCTTAGCCGCCCCACGGAGAAGCCGGTATGGGATGTAAACCAGTTGGCCAACGTGGTAAATGCGCTGCAACAGCAGGTAAGCCACCTAAAGACCAACGGCTAACGGTTGCATAAGTGCGAGTGCCGTGGGCAGATTTGTGCGTTGCTGTGTGGGCAGGCTTGTTAGCGGTGTGGTTTGAAATGCTATGCCGCGGACAGTAAGGTGCGTTGTGCTAAACGAACAGTGCAGCATATTTGAAAAAATATGCTAGCCGCATATTGTATTTTTACCGCCGTATGGTTAAGGTTTGGCTGGGCTTAGGATTCGTTTTTTTGTGTATTTGGGGTGTAAACGCACAGTCGGGCAATGAGGTTATGCAAGCTGTAAAGGTGCAGAAAGCACCGGCGTTGGATGGCTTGCTAACGGATTCGGCATGGGCTATGGCTACGCCGGTTACCAAATTTGTAATATCCCAGCCCGAGTTTGGCCTGCCCTCCAAAGTGAAGTCGGAGGTGCGCATGGTATATACCAACGAAGCCCTGTACGTGGCTGCCATGCTATACGACGATCCAAAGCAAATTAGGCGTCAGCTAACCAGTCGCGATCAGGATCAGATGCAAGATGCCGACAAATTTGGCGTGCTGCTAGATACTTACAACGACAAGCAGAATGCATTTTATTTTTTGGTTACATCGGCCAACGTGCAAACCGATGCCCGCATATCGGCACAGGGCAGTAGCAATGGCGGCTACGATACCAACTGGGACGCGGTGTGGGACAGCAGGGTAGCCATAACCGACAGCGGATGGGTGGTGGAAATGGAGATACCGTACATGAGTTTGCGGTTTGCGCCAACCAGCCTGCAAGATTGGGGCCTTAACTTTTATAGTTTTACCCGCCGCTACAACGAAACTGCCTATTGGAACACCGTTGACCCCAAGGCCGCCGGATTAGTAAACCAATCGGGCCTGCTGGTGGGCTTGCAAGATTTAAAACCACCGCTGCGCCTCTCTTTTTTGCCCTACGTAAGCACGGGGGTAAGCAGCATACCCACCAGCAAGGGCAAATACAACACTTGGCTGCGCAATGGTGGCATGGATGTGAAGTATGGCGTAAACGAAAGCTTTACGCTAGACGTGACTTTAATCCCCGATTTTGGCCAGGTGCAGAGTGACAATGTAATTCTTAACCTGTCGCCGTTTGAAGTGCAGTTTCAAGAAAACAGGCCTTTTTTTACTGAGGGCACAGAGCTGTTTAACAAGGCTGGCATTTTTTACAGCCGTAGGGTGGGCGGTACCCCCGAAGGCTACTACGACGCCCGTGCCTGGGCCAGCAGAAACAAGTACACACTGCAGAAAAACCCCGCCAGTACGCAGTTATACAATGCCATTAAGTTTTCTGGAAGAACTAAAAAGAATCTGGGTATTGGCGTTTTTAATGCCATTACGGCGCCAATGTATGCCAAGGCCACCAATGAGCGCGGCGAGGAGGTACGATACCAAACCGAAGCTTTGGCCAATTATAGCGTGGTGGTGCTAGACCAAGCCTTAAAAAACCGGTCTTACATTACGTTTACCAACACCAATGTTTATCGTGCAGATAGAAGCCGCGATGCTAACGTATCGGCCCTCGACCTTTCTTTTCTCGATAAAAAAAACCTTTACAATTTTACCCTGCAGCCCAGGCTAAGCTTGGTAACCGGGGCCAACGCTAGCAAGGGTTGGAAAAATGTAATTGGCTTTGCAAAGGTGAGTGGCGCCTGGCAATGGTCGGTATCCAACAATATTGAAAGCCCCAACTATAACCACAACGATTTGGGCATTCTTAGGGCACCCAACCAGGTAACTACCTTGGGTGCGGCCAGCTGGCAGCAGTTTACGCCCAACAAATACTTTAACTATCGCCTTTACAGCCTCAGGGTAGAACATAGTAAGCTGTACAGCCCTTTTGTATTTACAGCGCTGGAGTACAGTGCTCGCTTCTTGCATGTGTTTAAGAATTTTTGGGATCTTTCGCTAAACATGGGTGGTAGGCCAACCTGGACCAATGATTATTTTGATTTGCGCACCCCAGGCCGCATGGTGAAGAAGACGCCCTATACTTTTTTTAGCTTGCGCGGCAGCACAGATAGCAGAAAAGCCTTGTTTGTGCGGGGCAACATAACCTATGCCGATTTGACGCCCATCGAAAATGATGCCTTTACAAGTTATGGATTGGGCCTGCGTTACAGATTTAACCCCAAGCTGAGTTTGGATGTAGGCACCGATCATTCTTTGGACCGGGGAAACATTGGATTTTCGCACTTTAAACTGGCTGAGCCCATTATTGGCCGCCGTAACATTGCAACCGCCACCACCGTAGTAAACGGCATTTACAATTTTAAAGCCCGCATGAACCTTACCATGCGGCTTCGGCACTATTGGAGCAACGTGCAATACACCGCATTTTACACAGTAAAGCCCGATGGTTGGTGGACCGATAGAGCGTTTGAAGATGGACGCAATCGCAACTTTAATGCTTTTAACATCGATGCATTTTACACCTGGGACTTTATGCCAGGCAGCCGCTTGATGGTGGCAT
>RDXD01000366.1 GCA_004292575.1 Bacteroidota bacterium | reverse complement strand
ATTGCCCTGGCCTTTCACCTCATTATCATTCTCCTTGCCATTAAACCCATACCTATACACACCCAACCACATAGGCACCAGGCATACCGCCCAGTGCCTATGAAAGCAGGGGCATCAACTGTTTACTGCACAATTATTTTTCCTGCATACTGCGACCGCTTGTTGGCATCAACCACACGAACCGTGTAAAACCCTTTGGCCAATCTGTTGGTGGCCAAGGTTACTTGCTGCCCTTCGGCAGTTAGGGTTACTGCTGTGCGCTGCACCATATTGCCCGATGGGCTCAGCAAATCAATGGTAAAGCGCCCGGTTTTTACGGTACTGAAGGTAATTACAGCTTTGCCATTTGTAATGGGGTTGGGGTAAATGGTTACAAAGCCGCTGTTGTCTTGCCTTGGGGCGATACTCTCTATAACACGGGGTGTTTTTTTGCTGGCAAAAAGAGTTTTGCCACTGGCCAAATCACTAGCGTTGTAGTAGCCGTCGTTTGTTTGCAATTCAGCATCCAAAGTGGCCATATTGGTTACCAAAGCGCGCTGGCCCACAAGGGCTGCGGTACTCAGTACCACTTCGTTTTCGCCAATAACGGCCGCACCATTTATCGTAAAATCTGCTGGCAGTCCCTTCAATCGGCCCAAGTGGGTAGCCACTCTGCTCTTGGGGTCTATTTTAAACACCTCTTGCTTCATGGTAAACAGGTAAAGCTCGCCGGTGGCTGCTGCCACCATATCGCCGCCCCAGCCGCTGCACAGGTTGTGTACACTTACGGCTTTATTTTCCGGGGCATCTATCAGTGCGCCAATCTGCTCCACCGTACCCGGTTTGCTTAGCGAGAATCTGAAAAATCCGTTCGCATCGTTGCTAAGCCCATAACCATAGCCATCATCGGCCACCGTCATGCGGGTTACCACACTCCCTTGGTTTTGGTTGCTTACCGCTACATTGCCAAAAATGGGAGCCAAATCGGCCACCTCGTGGTACACATTGGGTTCGCCCAAATTTACATAACGCAGTTGCTGCGTCATCATGGTAGAAAAATACAAGCGGTTGCGATCGGCATCAAAGGCCAATGCTGCCACACCGGTGTACATGGGCTGAGCGCCAAAGTTTGACTGGCTGTAGCTGGCCACCTGCTTTCCCTGGGGGCTTATGGCCACACCTTTTGCCAATGTACTGGTTAGCAGCGCCTCGGCATCCTGCTGTGGAAGGGCCTCACGTATGCTGTTCCAGCCTGCAGCTCCTTTTACCTGATCGGTAACTGCAAATACGCGATCGTTTTTTTGGGCCACAGCCGCCGAACCCACCAATAGTAAAAAGGGTAAAAATTTGGTTTTCATGCGCAATAAAAGTTTTGGTTTTTGTAAAAAATTGTTTCGCCGGTTTCTTGTTATTCAACAACAACATTACAAGGCTAAAATTACTGACTTTTTTACCGAAAAAGCAAATTTTTTTCCGCACGTTTCGCACTTACCGCGCTTCCATGGCCATTTTTACGCTGCCGTACTTCAGCAGCAGGTTTTTAGCCAATTCGTAGTCCAACTCGCCGCTTTTCTCCATCAGCATTTTTACGCCTCTGTCCACCAGCTTTTCGTTGCTCAACTGCATGTTTACCATGCGGTTGCCCTCTACCCTACCCAACTGTATCATTACGGTTGTGCTAATCATGTTCAGCACCAGTTTTTGGGCCGTGCCACTTTTCATGCGGGTGCTGCCCGTTACAAACTCGGGGCCCACCACCACCTCTATGGGGTATTGGGCTGCCAGGCTTACGGGCGAGTGCGCATTGCAACTGATGCTGCCTGTAACAATGCCGCGGCTTTTGCATTCATTAAGGGCTTCAATAACATAAGGCGTGGTGCCGCTGGCGGCAATGCCCACCACCACATCGGCACTGGATACACCGTGTTTTTCCAAATCTTTCCAGCCTTCTTCGCGGCTGTCTTCGGCAAACTCTACTGCTTTAAACATGGCATCTTCGCCACCGGCTATAAGCCCTACCACCAAACCATGGGGCACGCCGTATGTGGGCGGACACTCGCTGGCATCTACCACGCCCAGTCGGCCGCTTGTGCCTGCGCCTATGTAAAAAAGTCGCCCTCCGCTCAGCATTTTATCGGCTATAATCTCTACCAGTTTTTCAATTTGTGGCAGTGCCTTTTCTACCGCCATGGGCACCAACTTATCTTCATTGTTGATGTGCCCAATAATTTCCCCGATCGACATTTTTTCGAGATGGTTGTACTTGGATGGGGCCTCGGTTACCCTTACAAATTCGGGGGTGTGCATGCTAACAGTTTTGTACTTGGCAAGATAAATAAATGGGGCGGCTTGGCCCTTTACAGCGCAATATGAGGCTATTTTACAAACTAACAAAAGATAATTCCGCAATAGACCGCTAAAAAACGCAATTACCAGCAAATTATGGGGCATTACCCGCCCCACATTTTACAAGCGCGGCACAGCTGATACATACCTAGAAGCGGCATTGCCTCCTAAAATTATACCAAAGAAGCCGCAGGGCATGCTTTATGGAAACCGCATAATTGCCATGTTTAAAGCTGATGGTTTTTACCGGAGTGTATTTGTCTGTGGCCTCCACCAAAAACTTATACAAAAAATCTGGATTGGGGTATTTAAAATGCCGCTCTATTTCGGTAATGGCAATAAGGCGTTCAAACACATTAAACTGATGAAGCTGGGTAAACCCGCCCGCATGTTTGCGGTACACTGAGGCAACGCTGTTATAAAATACCCCGGGGCCTTGTTGAATAGCCAGCGCAAAAACTCCCATGTCGGTATTTAATATGGTGTACATGTATGGTGGAAGTTCGCGAGGCATGCGCATGATATAGGTGGCGGTGTGTATGGGCCAGTGGGTGTACACGTCGGTTAGCTGCAGTGGGCGCTCTTGCAAATGCAGCGTTTGGGTCCAGTGCATAAAGGTATGTTGGTAAAACGTATTTGCCGATTGCAGGAAGATTCGTGCGTCGTGGTAGCAATAGGCCGCCTGATTTTGCTGCATTAGCTGCACTTGGTTTTCCAGCTTGTTCTCATCGGTCCAATAGTCATCGCCTTCGCAAAAGGCCAAAAACGTACCTCGGGCAGCAGCCATACTCTGAAACAAATTTTCCCGCCCAAGCTTTCTGCCGCGCAGATAAGTTTTATCTTTTTCGTGCCGCAAAAACAACCTAATTTGGTGCGGATACTGCTGGGCATAATCTTGGCAGATGGCTCTGGTGCCATCAGTTGAGTCGTCTTCGCCTAATATAATTTCGACATCGAAACTGGTTTTTTGCGCCAAAATACCGTCTAAACATTGGGCTATAAAAGGAGCGTGCTGGTAAGTAAGCACCAGCACAGACACCAGCGGATT
>RDXD01000421.1 GCA_004292575.1 Bacteroidota bacterium | reverse complement strand
CAGCTTTCGCTGGACAAACACATCGTACTGGAGAATGCGGAGCCAATGCAACAAGGCTGTACATTTGAACCGCAATGGCGCTTTGGTGCGAAAACGGGATGAGGAATAACGATAATGCCCTCTTCACCAATACGCGTTCCGTTATGCTACAGCTTAAAAAACATACCAAAATGGGAACTCTATATTGGAAAAAACAAAAAATGAAAAACTCAATTTTACTCCTCGCTTTTGGGCTTTTGTTCAATCTAGCTTTTGCCCAACAAAAAGATGACAAGCAACTCTTTGCCGAGTTTGACAAAATGTTGTCGGCGCAATACAAAACCAATGAAACTGGAGCAACGGCTTTGGTAGCAAGAAATGGTCGAATTGTTTATAGAAAAGCCTTTGGTATGGCAAATTTGGAGCTCAATATCCAAATGCAAGTGGATAATGTTTTCAGAATTGGCTCAATTACCAAGCAATTTACGGCGGTAGCCATTTTGCAATTGATGGAGCAAGGGAAACTGAATTTGCAAGACAGCATCAATAAGTTTTTCCCCGACTATCCTACGCATGGGCATAAAATCACGATTGAACATTTGCTCACGCATACATCAGGTATCCAGAGTTATACGGGCATAAAAGATTTTGAGAAAAAAATGACGCTGGATTTGAGACCAACGGAGATGATTGATTTTTTCAAAAACGAACCCATGGAATTTGCCCCGGGCACCAAATGGAATTACAACAATTCAGGATATTTTCTGCTGGGCTATATCATCGAAAAAGTGTCGGGCAAAACGTATCCGCAGTATATTGAAGAAAACTTTTTCAAGCCACTTGGCACAGGTTTTATAAATGCCCCCTATTTGAATATGAATCAGCCGTATTCGGCGGGTTCAATTCAATCTACGGTCGAAGATTTATTCAAGTGGCATCAAGCAGTTCATGGTTATAAACTGGTCAAAAAACAAAGCCTTGATAAAGCCTTTACAAAATACAAATTAACCGACGGCAAAGAAACGGAGTATGGCTATGGTTGGAGTTTGGGAGACATTCAAGGAAGTCCGACTATTGGACATAACGGCGGTATTCCTGGTTTTTTGACCCAATCCGTTTACTTACCAAAAGAAGATGTGTTTGTTGCTGTTTTTTCAAATTGCGGTTGTAATCCACCCTTTGAAATTGCCGACAAAATGGCTACACTTGCTATTGGCAAAACGATTGCGATGCCGAAATGGGGCATAATAGGCACCTCAACGCCAAACAATTGGGATGCTGACCAACCGATGACCTACGACGCCGCGAGCAAGACCTGGAAAATTACCCTCAATCTCAAAGCTGGCGAATTTAAATTCCGCGCCAATGGTACCTGGAACATCAATCTCGGCGACACCAATGGTGACGGCGCTTTGAAACGCGATGGAGACAATCTTAAACTAGCTGCCAACGGCAATTATACAGTCTCGCTGATGATGAACGACGCTGGACATTATACTTATACACTCATCAAAAACTAACTGCAAAAAAACATTTATAACGAGGGGGTCAAAAGCACTGTCTTATATTTTCTCTACTTTCACAAAAAAAAAACACCCCAGTATCATTGGCTTGACAGCTATTCCAATTACTTGCCTTAATGCCTAAACATGACAACATCAACACCACAAACTGATTACCTGTCTGATATCTCTGATCTGCCAAATTTCGGCTACACCTTAGCCTCACGCGGTGAGAGATTTGGCGCGGTGCTCTTGGAGGGCATTATAATATACTTGCCTCTTTACCTTATATTGGGTAACAATAGCTTGCTTTACAGTGATGATGTATTTGACCTTTCATCCCTTTTGTCACAAACGGCTTTAGCGGCAGCATTAGGGGCGATTTTCTACTCCTTATGGTCGGGTAATCTTGGTCATAAATTACTTGGCCTGAAAGTAATATCGTCTGTCGATGGTAGTGACCAAAAAAAGCCGGCAATCGGAGCTTTGCGAGAAGCGTTAAAGAGTTTTTTAGGTGTTTTGTTGATACCTAGCATTTGGCTATTGTGGGATCCTAATAAACAAAACTTGTACGATAAGATTGTAAAAACAATCGTTGTGAAAAAGCATTAATGGTAGTAGATCGTTGCCAAAACGGGTGTTTACAAAAGCAGCTGAACAATGTAGCATCAGCAATATTGAAATTAACAGCAGCGGTTCAGGCTAGAGGTTCAACGATCACCTTTAGTTCTTAACTTCAACACCAAGTTTTTGAAGTAAACATTTGTACCGGGCTGGCCGGTCAATTAATATGCCGCCATCACCAGTACGCGTTCCATTGTCCATCATACTAAAAAACACTGTTAGAATGAAAGGAAAATCAGACAGACCATACAAATTTATGCTTTGCTACACTTTTTTGATTGTGGCAACAATCTGTTGTAATAGTCAAAGTCAATCAAATAAGGAAAATCAGATTGCTCAGGCTAAAGCCCACAACAAATTGTTGAAATACACCACCGGGGTGCGTTCAATTTTAGAAGATAGTAAAGGAAATACTTGGTTTGGTAGCTATAACGAAGGCGTGTGTTTACTTCATAATGGGGAGTTCCAGTATTTCACAAAAGAAAATGGATTAAGTGACAATCAAGTAAGGAGTATTTATGAAGACAAAAATGGCATAATCTGGTTTGAATGTGGGATAGGGTTAAGTACTTATGATGGTAAAAAAATAACCGTTTATAAACAAAGAAGTTATGATTCAACAAACAAATGGAATTTAACTGAGGGTAACCTATGGTTTAAAGGCGATGAAACCGCAGGCTACAATAAACTTGAAGGGACACCAGGTGTGTATCAATACGACGGACAAAGTCTTTTTTTTCGAAAATTTCCTGTTAAAACAAAATCAGGGCAAGAGGGCGCCTATTCAATCTCAACCAATTTTGTAAGGAGTAAAAATGGAACGGTTTGGTTTGGGACTTATGGTGCATTGATTGGGTATAATGGTAAGGAATTTAAAATGTTTAATAACGACTCATTAGGATTAGATGGCAAAACGGAATATTTGCATATTCGAAGCATAATGGAAGACCGCAATGGTAATCTATGGATTGGAAATAATAGTGGGGGTAGTAAAATTGGGGGCATCGGCGTATTAAAATATGATGGTAAAGAGTTCATCCACTTTACAAAACAACATCATTTAAGAAAAGAAGACACCAACGGCAATTCCTTAGACAGAGTTTTTTCCATCGGTGAGGATGCTTCAGGGAATATTTGGTTTGGGACTGTAGAGTCCGGCGTATGGAGATACGACGGTAATTCCGTGAAAAACTTTACTAAAGCAGATGGTCTTGATGGTAACCTTACTTGGATTATTTACAAAAGCAAAAACGGTGAATTGTGGTTCGGCGGTGGCCCCCACGGTGTGTATCGATTTAACGGCAAGTCTTTTGAAAGAAAGTATTAACAAAAGCACCACACAACACGAACCTTCAAAAAAAATCAACTATCAGTCCATTTTTTTAGAACAATCAACTTAGTACAGCTTGCCGGCCTTGGCCGCGTTGGTTTCTTGGCTTTTGCGCCGCCAGACACAAAATTTCACTAGCGTTTGCCACCAATTTTGCTGATGCGCACCCGCCATTCGGCTTTTTGAGGTACTGACGCACCCTAGCTTTTGCAGATTGGAATTGTCAATCTTATTCAGCACTATCTCTAATTCATCCACCAATTGCGAGATGATGCAATCACAAGTGATAACTTGTTTTGGTACGAAACAGTTAAGGACAAACCAAAAAAGCAGCTGCCCACCCGGACAACCGCTTTTTTTAACATGCAGGTGGCTTGCTGCTAAACCGCAGGTAGCGGTATAAAAACTAGGCGCCGCCACCAAACTGTTGGCGTTGAAGAAGCGGTTGGTGGAGCTGCCAGTACAAGCCAGCACGGTAAAGCAATCCGCCAGGTAAGTAGGCTGCCCCTTGTTTTCAATTAGGTTAACGTTAGGCCTGCTTTTTTCATGTAGGCGCCTCATATTACCAGAATGCATTTTTCAAGTTTTCATTGCTGCTTTACGTATAAGCCGTTGCTTCGCCATTATTTCAACTTTTTCAATCCCTTTGCATTTACCAAACTCTTCATTTGGGTAATGGCAATTTGGTTGAGTTGTAAAAGCCGTTCTTGTTGTATTAGGCCTTGATGAATTAAAACGGCATTAATGCTTTCTAAATTTGAGAGCACTACCAATTGTTCAATGGTGGCATGGTCGCGTATATTGCCATCAAGTGTAGGGTTGACTGTTCGCCATACGGCGGCGGTTGTGCCAAACAAGGCTACATTCAGCAAGTCGGCCTCTGTGGCGTAAGTAAAGCTGGCTTGCTTGGGGGTTATGGTTGCCGGGATAAGTTTTTCTTTGATGGCATCGGTGTGTATGTGGTAATTTACTTTGGCTAAAGTACGTTGCAGGTTCCATTCGAGTTTTAAGCTATTGTTTTCATCTTCTTTCAGGCGCTGGAATTCTTTGATGAGGTAGAGTTTAAACTCAGGACTCAGCCAACTTCCAAATTCGAAGGCAATATCTTTGTGGGCAAATGTACCACCGCCATATCTTCCGGCTTTTGAAACTATACCAATGGCATGGGTTGCCTCTATCCATTTTCGTGGAGTAAGATTGAAAGTGTTCAACCCTGCCTGACTTTTAAAGGTTACGAATTCGTTACCTTTAAAATCGGGGTTATTCATTTCTTCCCAAATCCCAATGAATTCTAAAGTATTTCGGTTTCGCATCCAGCTGTAAATCATGGTGTCATCACCAAAGCCTTTTACCATATCGGTAAGCGATATGTAATCTTCTTTACCAATTTGATGGATTGATATTTCTGAATCTTTTACTTTGATAATTGTCTTTTTCATTTTGAAAAGTTTTAAAAGCCTTTGAATTAGATGGACTACCCAATAATTCACTGTATTTAATTTGTTCCGCACAGTTGCTGTTTATCTAACCATCACCCTTAACCAGCCACGTTTTTTACAGCACCAATAATAGCAGCAATTTCCATTTCTTATTCAATTTTCCGACAGAAAATCGAATAGCGCCAAAGACAGCAACTTCATCTACAACCTTTTTTTTTGACTACAGTGGTTGAGAAGCAGACGATACTAAAAAGAACCGGCCATATTGTGGCAGTAAGGAACTTTATTTTGATTGGTTCAAAATTAGCTCAAATGATTTAACCAGTGCAAGCGCGGGAATAGATAGCAGCTTGCGAAATGTATAAACTTGAAACTACGCCCCCCACCACCAAACCAAAAAAGCGGCTGCCCACCCGGACAACCGCATTTTTTTTACACATGCAGGTGGCTTGCTGCTAAACCGCAGGTAGCGGCATAAAAACTAGGCCCCACCAAACTATTGGCGCCGAACGGGTGGTGCCACGGAGAAACCGAACTTAGGCGGTTAGGCTCGCCCGCTGGCTTCCAACAATCCCCGAAGCGTGCCGTTGAACCCTTCGGTTTGCAAAAGATCTTCGAGACTAATGTGCATGCGGTAGCGCCAAAAGTGCTTGGGATTGGCGGGTACATTTATACGCTCATCATTGGGGTCGCTGCGGCGCAGCTTGGCGTCTATGCCCATCAAATCTTGCAATTGAAAAATGCTCCACATGGCGGGGCTGTACACGTGCTGGGTTATAATGGCTTTGTTTATCCAATCTTCGCAGTAAAACGGTGCGCCGCCATGCTGTCCCAGTTGCTGGTTGTAAAACTTTTGCGTAACGGTCTGGTCTTCTTCCCACCAGCCCCTAATGGTGCTCATATCATGGGTGCTGGGTGTTACCACGCTGAGGTAGGGTGCATCGGCAGGGTGAAAAAACGGGCTTTTGGGATCTTTGGGCATGCGCTGAATTTCAAGGGTAAGCAAGCCTAAATCTTTCATAACACCGGGCACACAATCGGGCACCATACCCAAATCTTCGCCGCACACCAGCATGTTGGTGGCCGCTTTTAGCGCCGGCAATTTTTGCAAGGCCTGCTTTCGCCAAAATCCATCTTGCCGCTTAAAGTAGTAATCTACATACAGTGTTTTAAGCTGCTGCTGCACGTGTGCATCCAAAGCAGCAAAGCTGCTGGTGCCATCCATGCCAATGCGGAAGTGGAACGCGTTGGGCCGGTCTTCATCTTCAATTAAAATAACGTTGGTAATGAGTTCGAAAAGGCGTGCAGGCATCCAAGACTCGGCCTCGGGGTGCGCCGCAAACCACGCTTCCACCTTGCGTTGTGTATCAAACTCGGGTTTTAAATCGTAATTGCCCCAGGCATTGGGCACCAAAAAAAAGTCTTTTACGTGGTTGGCTTGGGTGCCAAAAAGCTCGCCCACCAGCCCATTGGTAATGTATGGTAGGCAGTAGCGGTTTTTATCGAACCAAATGCCGCGCTCATTAAACTCGCTGCTGTACACCGGAATGGCGGGTTCAAAATGCCCCAGTAGTCCTTCCACGGCATGCAGCGGTATGCTCCAAATTCTAAAAAAGCCTAAGATATGGTCAATTCTAAATGCATCAAAGTAAAGGCTCATCTGCTCAAATCGCTGCTTCCACCAGGCAAACCCATCGGCTTGCATTTGCTTCCAGTTGTACGTAGGAAATCCCCAGTTTTGACCTTTTACCGCAAAATTATCGGGTGGCGCGCCGGCTTGGGCGTTCAAATTGTACAAATCGGGTTGCACCCAGGCATCGCAGCTGTAGCGGTAAATGCCAATGGGCAAATCGCCCTTCATAATGAGTCCGTTTTGGTGCGCATAGTCCACCGCATCTTTCAATTGCAGGTGCAAGTGGTATTGCACAAACAAGTGAATGTTTACCAAATCGAAGGTTTTGGCCGTGGGCGCAAACAACTTTTCTATCAGCTTTGCCTGGTAGGTGCTGTGCGACGACCATGCTTTAAAATCGGCGGTCTTGTTTTTTTGGCGCAGGTAGCAAAAAGCGGCGTATGGCTGCAACCAATGCTTGTTAGCTTCAAAAAACAACTGATATTGTGGATCGGCTAACCAATCCACCTTCATGGCCTCGTACAAATCGGCAATGGCGCGCCATTTGGTTTTCATCACCAATTCGTAATCTATCTCTGGCAGGGCATTTAGGTCTTCTTTTTGAAGGTCTAAATCCACCAGCAGCTTGCCGTGTTTTTTTCCGGCCATATGGTACACATTCAAATACAAGGGATGCAGTGCAAACACCGAAATGGGAGCGTATGGGTAGCTATCGAGCCAGGTGTTGGTGCTGGTGGTGTCGTTTACCGGCAGCAGTTGTATCAGCTTAAGGCCAATGTGCTTTGACCAATCTACCAGCAGCTTTAAATCGGTAAACTCGCCCACACCAAAGCTGCGGGCAGTGCGAAGGCTAAAAACCGGAATGGCCACGCCCGCCCCTTTAAAACCTGTGTTGGGCAGGCCGGCAAAACCATCGTGTAAAATGGTAAGTTGGCGTTTGCCAATGCCGTGCAGCTTGCGGTTGGCGCCATCCTCATAGCGCTCAAAGCCGTTGGTTTGGGTATTCCAAACCCCATATTTGTACCACACCGGAAAGCTGGCTTGGCTAAGGTCGAGCGCAACCGTATGCCAGTTGCCCTGCCGCTGCATAAGCACGGCGGTTTCCGTTTGCCAAGCCCCCAGCTCGGCATTGCTGCCCAGCAGGCAAAGCGTTTGGTGCGGCTGTAGCAAGGGTGCTTTTACCTTAAATACGTGGGTTATGTTTTTTGGAAGCTTTGGCTTTGCTTTAGCCATGGGCGGCTTCAACAGTGTGTTGGTAAAAGGCTGGGTATAAAACGCATTTTCTAACTGGCCGGCGTAGTTCCAGGCATCCACCACCTGCAGCTCTTGCTGTTTTACAGCGGCCGGGTCAATGGTGCGGTCGGCGCACAATTCCATATTATCCACCCCATCCTTATTGCGCAGCACATAATAGTAGGCAAAGGCGGGGGTATCTACCGGTACGTCAACGGTAGCCATCCAAAATTCGTCGTTTAGATAGTGCAAAGCCACAGCATTGGCTAGCTGGTTGTTTCCCAAAGCCGGTGTGTTGCCACATATAAAAAACTGTTGGCCAAGGGTACTCTTATAGCGGAGGTAAAAATGAATGGTGATCATGTAAGCAAGCGGGATTAAAAGAGCGGCAAATGTAAGGATGCAGGCCATTTTTGTGTGGACTTTACACAATATAACACCATTGAACACGGCACTAAGGCCGTGCTTGCTGCCACCATAGCCCAAAAGAATGGCAGTTTTTACCTTTTTACGTTCATTGCTTTGCCTTAGCTTCGCAAAATTATTGCTATTGCCACAACAGCAGTAGATGTTAAGAGCGCGTCTTCAAAAAAAAACTTACACGTAATATGGCCTACGACCTTATTGTACTTGGTAGCGGACCGGGTGGATACCCCGCCGCCATTAGAGCCTCGCAACTGGGCAAAAAAGTTGCCATTATTGAAAAAGAAGCTTTGGGTGGCATTTGCCTTAATTGGGGCTGTATTCCCACAAAAGCATTGCTAAAAAGCGCCCAAGTGTATGAGTATGCCAAGCATGCCGCCAACTACGGCATCACCGTTGCGGGTGTGCAGCACGATTTTACGGGCGTGGTGAACCGCAGCCGCGGCGTGGCCGATAAAATGAGCAAGGGTGTTACCTTTTTGATGAAGAAAAACAAGATTGACGTGGTAATGGGCTTTGGCAAAATAAAAAGTGCCACCCAGGTAGAAGTAACCGCGGCCGATGGCAGTAAGCAGGTGGTAGAGGCCGCCAACATCATTATTGCTACCGGTGGCCGTGCCCGCGAGCTGCCCACGCTACCTGTGGATGGCGTAAAAATTATAGAATACCGCAAGGCCATGAGCCTTCCTACCCAGCCCAAAACCATGATTGTGGTGGGCAGTGGTGCCATTGGTGTGGAGTTTGCCTATTTCTACAACAGCATGGGCACCAAAGTAACCATTGTGGAATACCTGCCCCGCATTGTGCCGGTAGAAGACGAAGACATTAGCAAAGAGCTGGAAAAGCAATACAAAAAGCAGGGCATTACCATAATGACCAATGCCGAAGTAACCAAGGTAGATACCAGCGGTGCGGGGGTAAAAGCCACCGTAAAAACAGCCACGGGCGAGCAGGTTTTAGAGGCCGATGTGGTGCTGAGTGCGGTGGGGGTAATAGCCAATATTGAAGGCATTGGTTTGGAAGAATTGGGTATAAAAACCGACCGTGGCCGTATTGTGGTAGATCCCTATGGGCAAACTTCGCTAAAGGGTGTTTATGCCATTGGCGACTGCACGCCGGGCCAAGCGCTGGCCCACGTGGCCAGTAAAGAGGGTATAAACGCAGCCGAACACATTGCAGGCCATCACCCCGAACCATTAGATTACAACAACATACCCGGCTGCACCTACTGCAGCCCCGAAATAGCCAGTGTGGGCTACACGGAAGCCAAGGCCAAAGAAGCGGGCTACGACATAAAAGTGGGGAAATTTCCTTTTATGGCCAGCGGCAAAGCCAGTGCCAGTGGTTCTACTGAAGGATTTGTAAAAGTGATTTACGACGCCAAATACGGTGAGTTTTTGGGTTGCCACATGATAGGAAACAACGTAACCGAAATTATAGCCGAGGCCGTGGTGGCCCGCAAACTGGAAACCACCGCCCACGAAATTTTAAATGCCGTGCACCCGCACCCCACCATGAGCGAAGCCTTGAAAGAGGCTACTGCGGTGGCTTATGGTGAAGCCATTGATATTTAACGCGTTACAACTTCTTGGTTTAGCCACCTCATTATTGGGGTGGCTTTTTTGTGGGTGGCTGCGGTGTTGCCATTTTTTCGAAAAAAATACCCGAATCCCGCAGAGAGACCAATTGTATAAGCGAAATTGCGGCTTATATGCTTTGAGAACGGCGACACGTCAATCGTCCCTCCCCCACGCTGCAGGGGGTAAATTGGTTGCAATTTTACTCCGGCTTCGTAGAAAAGTAGTCACAAGCCGCCTTGGCTACTTAAGCAATCATTTTTTCATTGGTATCGGCGTCTTCTGTGGAATTGGTTGCAAAAACGCTGATGAAGAAATGGTGTCCGTTCCGTAAAAACACAATACCAGTATCGTTGACGGCTGCAGTTACGCCAACTTTGTTGGAACCAAATTAACCCGTTTTTTGCGCCACTACGGTGCCCTTGGGTAATGCGCCTGCTATTCTGCCTGCGCCAGTTTCTGTTGCTCTCATTATTTTCCAAATAAATGTGTAACTTTTTTCCGACAGCAAATTTCCCTTGTTCTCATAAAACGTCACCAAGGTGGCATTTGCTGCTTTGGGGTAGTCCAATTTTGAAATTGCAAATCCCAATTTGCCTGTTGCTCTGCTTCGTTAAATTTTATGGATACATCTTCAATATTATTTTTTACAAAGAAATCTTCAACAGCTTTTGGCCCGCCAATGAGTCGCAACATTACCTCGCAGCCCACAGCATCGCTTGAAGAAACGGAGTATTCCAAAATTTTTGAGATGGGAAGTATAGCTCCGTTGGGATAATCGTCCCTCAATGGGCTGTATAAATTAGGAAGCAGGTCGGCTTTCAGAATCTCAATCTTTTGGTGTAACAACAATTTTCCTGCGTCAATTCGAGCCAATACTACCAATGCAATATGAAATTTAAACACACTTGGGATAATGTCCATCACCATTAACGGAAACGGTATATTTTCCATTAGAACCTACTATTGATACGCCCACATTAGCGCGCTTTGTTGAAACAATTTGCTACATCTTTTTACGCACTACTTGCGTTGATTGGGCAAGTAGCTTTACCGGACAAAATGCCCACATCAAAGACAAAATGAAAAACAGTCTTATCGTATTTCTTAGCCATTTTCTATTAACATAGACAGCCAACTTACGAGGACGTAAAGGTCAAAACGACCCAAAAGTGTGCACAGTTTACCAGCCACATTCATCGTTTTACCCTTGAATACATGGCAGTTATACCAAATGCACCAGGTGATAACACTTTTCGCCAAATCACCCTTGGCATCATAGGTAAAGTATTCCGCGCTCAGCCGCTAGCCATACAAAAAGGGCCACCCCTTTCGGAGCAGCCCCTTTTAGACACGATAACCTAAGCCCTTATTGCTTCATAATCTTCAAATTGGTGCCACTGCCTGTGGCAATCAGGTACATGCCAGATGGCAAGCCCTGAAGATTCACTTCTACCATGGCACTGTTCAGCCTAATTTCTTTCAGCTTGCGGCCATGCATATCGGTTAGTATGGCTACGGTGTTTAACTTATCGGCAGGTACAGAAAGTGTCAGTCTATCATTTACTGGATTAGGGAAGGCGGTAATCAGCGTACTAGCTGCAGTTAGCTTTACCATTTGGCTGTAGCTGCTGCTACCGTCTATATCGATTTGCAATACGCGGAAAAAGGCGGTGCCTTGTAGCGGTTTGCCTTCTATAAAGTTGTACAAATTAATGCCGTTGCCCTTGCTGGCCACAGTGCCAATTGCCGAAAACCGGCGACCATCGTAGCTTTTCTCAACTTGATATTTGGCCACATTTTTTTCGTCAACTTTCCAGGTTACCACTGCTTGCTGGCTACTATTGAGGCTAGCGTTTAGAGTAAGCCAGGTAAGCGGCAGTATGCTGTTATCTAAGTTAGTTATGAAGAATCCGCTGAAACCAGTTACATCAAAGCTTATTTCCCAGCGGCCATCGGTGCTGTTCCATACAATATCGGTATCAACCGGGTCAATTTCAACACCAGGCTGCGGATAGGTTCCGGGCACTCCGGTACCGTTGCTGCTGGTACCGGTGTATTTCACCACACGCAGGTTGGCCTTGTAGCCCTCTGCATCTGTACCGTTCAATGGCAGTTGCTTGGTGGGCGTGGCCAGTGTGTTAAAGCTGTTGAACTCGGCCTGTGTAGCATACAGCGTTACCTTGGCCGTTGCTGTTGCAGCATTTGCCGCAGGCATAATTTCGAAATGGCGCTTTACGTATGGGAATCCATTGAAAGTGGGCTGCCCACTAGCTATCCAAACCTTGGCGTTTACCGCACCGCTAATGGGGTTGGCACCCGCTTGCGCCACTCGGGCTATTAAACCGTCGCAGTTGCCGTACCAGGTGGTGGCACCCTGCATAGCATTGCGCATAGCATTACCGGTAACCAACATGTTGCTTACGTTGCTGGCAAATTCATACACGGTTACAGTTCTGCTTACTTCGGCACTTACAAGGATCAGTGCATTGCCGGTTGGGCTTTCGTTTGCTGGTATAAACACCAGACTTTCCACACCCACGTCGGCCGGGTTGTCGATGTATTGCTTAAACACTGGCATCATGGGATTGCTCACGTCGTACACAAAAATATCGCCGGTACGCTCGCTGCCTACAAAGGCGTAGGTTATTCCGTTCACCACTCCGGTAGCAACGGCTTCGGGTTCGGGGCCCTTGTTGTCGCTGCGGGTATCCCAACTGGCTGCCAACCCATCAGAGTTGAAGGTAGCGGGCGTTTCGGCAGCAGTAATCTGCTCCAGTTGATCGCCGCTATCAAATACCTTGGCCAAGGCGCTGTTCCAAATGGTGAACGAGCGGGCACCTAAGGCGTGAATTTGGTCAATATCACCATCACCATCCAAATCGCCGGTTGCAACTGTGGGCTGAAGGCGGCCAAGGTTGGCATTCGTTTTTAACATTGTGGCGTTGGGGTAAGCGGCGGGATCGAGCAAGAAAGTACCGGCGCCAACCCTACGTTCTTCGCTAAAGCCGGTGTAATCTCTTGAGTCGCCTTCGTTGGCGGTAATGAAATAGGTTTGGCCGCCCACATTAAAGCTGGCGATGGCATCGGGTTGATACATGCCAAATACAGGCCAACTTTGAATGTTAATCCTTTTGCCACTCGGCAAACCGTCTTGGTCGCTTACATCCATTCCGTTAACAGGCGCTGTTTTAATAATGCCCAGTACCACGTTTTCAGGATTGGGCGATGCGCCAAAGGTGCCGTTGGTAAAGTTGATGCTGCTGCCTGCAACGCCAAAATCGTTATCGTTTATTACGGCCAGCGTATTTTGATCGAGCAGTGCGAGGCCCTCTACTTTTTCCACCGTATTGTATCCGGCCAAGGCCAAATCTACATGCAGAAATTTCTGAATGGGAACAATATTTACAGAAGCCATTTCTGCGGCAGTCATTTGGTCAACGCTTTTGGAACCACCGCCAGGCAGCGCAATTAGGCCGCTCATTGACGAAATATCGGTGGCACCACCAAAATTGAAGCGATAAATTTTCTTTTCAATTTTATCGAGGTTATCGCTATCGATGGCATCGTCATCTCTTTCTACCACTAATATTTGACCATTGCCAATGGCTACCGCGTCGCCAATTTTATCGGCACGCGAATTGGTGGCACCGGCCAAATCGGGGTTGTCCATGATATAAACAAACTGGCGGGTGGTTTCGGTTAGCGTGTCCAATTCTACAATCCTGATGTTTTTTGACGCATTGAGCGTGCCATTGGTGGTAGAAACCGGATTGCGCAGCGGGCTTTGTACAAAGGCATACACTTTGCTGCCCATCATGGCCACGGCCTCAAAGCCACGGTTTTGGCGGCGCTGCGCCAGCACTGCTGGTAGTGCCTCGGTACCGAAAGTACCCGCAGGTTTGCCAGCGGCGGCGGCTGTACCTTGGGGCACGTAGCGCTTCATCATTACGCCGTTGGCGTCAAAGCGGTAAATGGCTGGGCGATATTCGTCCACCATCCAAAAGGTACCATCTGCGGCCACCACCACGCCTTCCAGGTCGGCACCCAAAGAGTCGAGTGGCAACACATTGTTGAACAGATCAACCGGCACCTCGTCTTGATAGGCCGAGTTGGCCGTTGCGCCCGCGATGGCGGTATTTGGCAAACCAGTTAGCAAGTTCCCCGGCGACGATTTGAGTTGAAGGCGCTGGGTAATAGTAACCGCGTTGGTCATGGGATTAACCTCAAAACGCACAATTTCGGGAGCAAAATTGGGTAGCATAAATGGCCTGCGGTCGCCGGTAGGTTCACCATTTGGCCCACGATCGGTATGGGTAGCAAATTTCATAACACCATTGGGTCCGTATCCTTCAAAAAACAGCCCCGAGAAACCACCTAAGCTAACGGGCTGGCCTGCGGCTGTGTTTCCCAAAACGGGAAGCGTACCAAACGGATACATGTTTAGACCCGTTACACCAACTGCACTGTGGTCTTTTAATCCCAGCGGTTTAATAGAGGTAACGGTGGCGGTGGCAATATCTACCTCTGCAATGGCATTGTTTTCTTGCAATACCACTAAGGCCTTGGTGCCATCGCCCGAAAACGTGATGTACTCTGGCTCAAGGTCTTGTGCCACCGTAGCACCAGGGCCATAAATTCTTACACCCTGCGCCTTTAGTGTAGCCATTTGGGTGTTGAAGGCAGAAAAACCTGCTGTTTGCACACTTAGTGTAGGTGGAGTACCTGGGGCAATACTAATAATGGTAACCGAGCCTTCGGGATCAAATGAGTTGGCTTGACCATAACTGTTCGGCTCGCCTTCGTTGGCAGTGAGCAATTTGGTGCCATCGGGCGAAAAAGTAATCATGTCGGGCAAGAAGCCCACTTGCACTGAAGTAAGAAACGCGGCAGTTGCGGCATCGTAAGCAGCCACAATGCCAGGCAGCTGTACGTTGGCGGTGGTGTTTTGCACGGCATAGGCCACAGCAACCAAGCCATTTCTTATGGCAACCGAGTTGGGCAATGCTACGGTACCAGCCGCCACAGAAAACCCGAAGGGTACGTTTGTGGGTCCAGTCAACACCCCGTTATTGTCCATTACATAAAATTCAACGGCTGCCCCAGCCACAGTGTAAACACGCTTGCTTACTGGATCAAAAGCAGAAATTTCGGCCCCGCTAGTGCTGGTGGCCGTTGACTTGCGCAAAATTACCTCGCAACTGTTGTCGGTAATGGAGATGCTTTGATTGGCGGGCATGCCAAGATTAATGCCCGAAGAAGGTGTGATGAGGGTAAGAGTGGCCGTTTCTGTGGGTTCAGTCTCACTGTCGCGGCGTACTTTAAATGTAATGGAACCCGTGGTTTGGCCGCTTGGAATGGTAATAATTGAACCAGAAAGTGCATAGTCGCCAAGGGTGATGCCTGTGCCAGATACAGCCACCGACACGGTCTGGTTGCCCGTAACAGGTGCTGAAGCTGTGGCGGTTACCGTTATCAAATTAGCGGCCAGTTCGGTGGCGGCATTGGTGCTTACCGAGAGGCCAACGGTTATGGGCAGCAACCCGCTCAAATCCTGACCCGGATTGGGCATACCCGGCGTGGCCTTGGGGTCGGAAACGTACATGTTAGCAAGGTCGAAGATGTTCCAGTTGGCAGCAACATCGGCCCCTGCGGCTGTGTTGCCCATAAAGTACCCGTTATCGCCCACCGAGGGAAAGTTGAGGTCAAAGAGGCCTGTGGGCGCAACGGCGTTATCGGTTTCCCAAGAAATGAAATCCAGGTAAATATTGTCGGTGCCAGCACTTGTGCCATCGGGGCCGGGCAAATACAGGTACAACGATTCGCCGCCTGTGGATAAGCCAGCATTGGCAGTGCCGCCTAATCCATCAACCGAGGTAGTTACTCCTGTGCCGTTGGTCAGCGACAATTTAAAATCGCTGGGGTCAATGTCAGTAATTACGCCCACATTGGTAGTAGCCCACACCACAATGACGGTCCCTTTTTTTACATTGCTCAAATAAGCGTCATTTCCAAAAACAAACACCGACTCCCCGTTATTGAAGGCACCGTTTGCAGTGGCAAGTTCGTTGTCCGAAATACGAAGACCACGCAAATCTAGCGCAGGCGCCAATACCAGCAGCTCGAAGAAGTCGTTGTCGGTGGAGTTGTTGTCAGATGCGTATTCATTAAAAATAATATCGCCGGCTGCGGGGATGGTTTGAGCAAAAATGCCAGTGATAAGGACAAAGCCAAACACGGGGGCCAAAATCAGCGTTCTTTTGAAGAAAGTAGAAAATTTTTGCATTGAAATATAGTTTTGAAGGACTGCAAAGGTATTTCCGAACAGCAGCTACCCTTATTAAATCTACATTACCAATTGTGAAAATGGCGTGGCTTCTGCACGTTAGCTGACAGCCCTTCGAAAAAAAATAAGGACTTCTCCCCTGCACAAATGCAGCAGGTTATCTAGGACTACAACCCTCGTCCTAGACTTTTTCTTTCTTTCAAGACAACGGCTCGTACCAAATTCAAGGTAAAGTCGGGCTGACTTCTTTTCGCCCAACGAGGACTGGTCTGCTACTAAAAACAACAACCAACATCTGCGTCTAGTTCACCTATTTCATTTGCAATGGGTTAACTCTCACGCTCATTGCACTTTCCCTTTATCAAGCTAAATTATTACAATGCAAAACAAGGAAATATACAGCTCTGTCGTAATCAAGCTAGCACCACAGCTTTTCTATCCAAGGCTTATCAACCAACATTTTTGTTGGGAACCCCATGTTACGAAAGGTTTACTGACTATTACAACTCCACCTCCATTGTAAAAGCGTTGGCACCAAGTTCTTGCGAACGCTGTCCGGGTGAGGCATTGCCCACTGTCAGTGTTGCTTTTCCCTGATGCTGAACTTTTTCGCCTTTGCTGTTTATGTAGGAAAACTCATTGTAGGGAATAGAGAAGCTCACCTGGTTGGTAGCGCCTTTCTTAACGGCAACCCTTTTGAAATTTAGAAGCGTGGAAACTGGCATTTGCTCATTCTTATTTTCAATACTTAAATATACCTGAACAACTTCTTCGGCACTTGCGTTGCCAACATTCTTTAAACCAATTGCAAATTCAAGCGGCTCATTTTTCTACAGTTTTGCATTTTTTACGATGGGCTTTCCCCATTCCATTGTTCCATAACTCAACCCAAAACCAAAGGGATACAAAGGGCTTTCGGTCATGTACTTATACGTTCTGCCTTTCATGGAGTAATCTTCAAAAGCAGGCAACTG
>RDXD01000420.1 GCA_004292575.1 Bacteroidota bacterium | reverse complement strand
AATGGCTTAATGACGCTGCGTGGCGCATGGGATAAAGTACGCGACGAGCCGGTACTGAAATATTTTGTGGTGGCCCTCACCTGTTATGGCATGAGCACCTTTGAAGGCCCCATGCTTAGCTTAAAAAGTGTAAATGCCATCTCGCACTTTACCGACTGGACCATTGCGCACGTTCACGTGGGTTCGTTGGGCTGGAATGGCTTTCTAACTTTTGGGATGTTGTATTGGCTTATTCCACGCATTTTTCAAACGCCTTTGTATAGCAAAAAATGGGCTACTAACCACTTTTGGATAGGTACCTTGGGTATTATTTTGTATGCCGTTCCTATGTATTGGGCTGGTTTTTCGCAGGCCCTTATGTGGAAAGAATTTACCGAGGAAGGCACGTTAAAATACCAGTTTTTACAAACCGTTACCAGTATTGTACCCTTGTATGCCTTGCGCAGTTTTGGTGGTTTGTTGTATTTTATAGGGGTTATTTTAATGGTCGTAAATATTTGGAAAACGGTGGCTAAAGGTTCACTGTTGGCCAACGAAGCTGCTGAGGCGCCTGCGCTTTCAAAAGTGTATGTGGTAACCGGCAAAGAAGGTTGGCACAGTTGGATTGAAAGGCGACCCATTCAATTGTTAGTAGGTAGCTTGATAGTGGTGGCAGTTGGCGGATTAGTTGAGTTAATACCCACATTTCTCATTAAGTCAAACATACCCACCATTGCCTCGGTAAAGCCTTACACGCCGCTTGAATTAGAGGGTAGGGACCTTTACATCCGCGAGGGCTGCTACACCTGCCACTCGCAAATGATTAGACCGTTTAGAGATGAAGTGGCCCGGTATGGCGAGTATAGCAAAGCGGGCGAGTTTGTGTATGATCACCCTTTTCAGTGGGGCAGCAAACGCACAGGACCCGATTTGGCACGCATTGGCGGCAAATACCCCGATAGCTGGCACTATACCCACATGGATAATCCGCAATTGCTTAGCCCCGGCACCATTATGCCACGCTACTCATGGTTGCTCGATCAGGAAATTGACACGGCCATGATTCCAGCCAAAATTAGGGCGATGCAAACGTTAGGTGTACCATACAAAAAAGGCTTTGACAAAGAAGCTGTACAGGCACTTTCGGCCCAAGCCAAAACCATAGCCGACGGCTTAAAGCGCGACAACATAAATACCCCTGCCAACAAAGAAATAATTGCCCTGATTGCCTATTTGCAACGCATGGGAAAGGATATTAAAGGCGAACCTGCCGTTGTAGCACAATAGACACATTAATTCACAGCTTTAATTTTTTCAATATGAAATTTATTAATTATTTGGAAAGCATTTCGGGCATCAGCATCTATCCGCTTATTTCCCTTACCCTCTTTGTTGCCTTTTTTGTGGGCGTATCAATTTATGTGTTTAAAACCCCAAAAAGCAGCATCCAAGCGGTGGCGAAAATCCCGCTCGATTAGCCCAATTATTATCTGCTTTACCCTCATTAAAAAAACAGTTTACTATGCCGCTTATATTTAAAAACATGTTGGTGAACGTGCGCAAAGCATGGGTTTTTCTGGCGCTTTCATTTGCACCCATGTGGGCATCAGCACAGCCTAAAACATCAGATTTATCCAACCCTTTGGTTCAGGTTATGGTCATTATTATGGTGCTGCTATTGCTCGGCATTGCCATTTTGGCCAATGTGGTAAAAGGTGCTGCCGAATTGTATATAAGAAAGCAAGCCTCAGAGGCCAAAGAAGCCAAAAGTTCAACACCGGTGGCCACTATCATGTTGGTGTTTATGCTGCTGGGCTCCCTAGCCGTTTCAGCACAAACCGAAGCTTCTCCTGCACCGGCCGCTAGCATTGGCGGCGTTAGCCCCACTGTTTTTTACCTTTTGGCTGGCGTCATATTTGCCGAATTGCTGGTAATGATTATGTTGGCCAATCAACTGCGTTCGCTGGTGAACCCCGAGTTGAAAAAAGCTGCAAAACCCCATTTGGTAGCTGCGCAACAACCAAAGGAATCGTGGTGGTGGCGCATTAACAAAGCCTATGCTCTGGAAAAAGAAAAGGATATCGACCTCAACCACGACTACGACGGTATTCGCGAACTCGACAATTCGGTTCCGCCATGGTGGTTGCTGGCTTTTGTGTGTTCCATACTGTTTGGTGGTGTTTATTTGTGGCGCTATCATGTGGCCGAAACGGCACCATTGCAAACCGAGGAGTTTAACATAGCCATGCAAAAGGCCGAGCTACAAAAGGCTGCCTACCTTAAAAAGGCCGCCAGCAATGTTGACGAAAACTCCATTGCCATGTTAGATGCCACGGGCATTGAAGCAGGGAAGGGTTTGTTTGCCCAAAACTGTGTGGCGTGCCACGGTGCAAAGGGTGAGGGAGCAGCAGTAGGCCCCAACCTAACCGACGACTACTGGATACACGGTGGCAGTTTGCAGAGTATTTTTAAAACCATTAAGTACGGTGTTACCGAAAAAGGCATGCGTGCATGGAAAGAGGACATGACGCCGGCACAAATGGCCCAACTGACCAGTTACGTAAATACCCTAAAAGGTACCAACCCACCCAATGCCAAAGCCCCACAGGGCGAATTGTATAGCGATGCTCCCAAACCCGACTCCACAGGAATGATACCCACGAAATAAGATATAGATTGTTAACATAAGATACACTTGGTATGTAATTACTTAAAAATGAGCCGACAGTTTACCTTAGAAGACGAAGTTACCTTTCGCGACCGCATACCCACGGTTAATGCCAAGGGAAAGCGCAATTGGATATATGCCTGGCAGCCAGTGGGTAAGTTACACAATTGGCGTAGCGTACTCAGCGTAATTTATTTGGTGCTTTTTTTTAGTTTACCTTTTATACGCATCAATGGTAATCCAGCGCTCCAATTAAACGTGGTAGAAGGCAAGTTTTCCATTTTGGGGATGCTATTTTGGCCGCAAGATTTTTTCATATTTGGCCTAGGCATGATTACATTTATTGTATTTATCGTGCTATTCACTATGATTTATGGCCGGGTGTTTTGCGGCTGGGCCTGTCCGCAAACCATTTTTATGGAAATGGTTTTTAGAAAGCTGGAGGGATGGATTGAAGGAAATCCGAATGCACAGCGTGCACGCAATCAGGGGCCTTGGAATACCGATAAAATATGGCGTAAAACAGCGAAGCACATCAGCTTCTTTTTGCTATCGTTCATAATTGCAAATACTTTTTTAGCCTATATTATTGGTGCGCCAGCTTTGCTCGATATTATTCGCTCGCCCATATCAGAAAACTTATCGGGTTTTGTGGCCATACTCTTTTTTACCGGGGCATTTTATGGCGTGTATGCTTACGTACGCGAAATTGTTTGCACCGTTATTTGTCCTTATGGCAGGCTGCAGGGTGTGTTGCTCGATAAACATTCCATTGTGGTGGCCTACGACTATAACCGTGGCGAACCCAGGGGTAAAGGGAAAAGGCCGGCAGCTGGCGTGGGCGATTGTATTGATTGCAACCAATGCGTGGTGGTTTGCCCCACGGGTATAGACATACGCAATGGTACGCAGCTAGAATGCATCAATTGTACAGCCTGCATTGATGCCTGCAATCATGTCATGGATAAGGTAGGCTTGCCAAGGGGGCTTGTAAGGTTTGCATCCGATAATCAACTCAAAAACAAAATCCCATTTGCTTTTACACAAAAAATGAAAGTGTATTCGGCCATTTTGCTGCTATTGATAGGGGCCATGAGTTTTATGTTGCTTACCCGTACCGATGTTGGTTTAAATATATCTAGGGTCCAGGGTCAATTGTATCAAGAGGTTGGGGCCGATAGCCTTAGCAATTTGTACAGCATCAGTGCCATTAATAAGTCGCAAAAAGACAAAGTGCTGATGTTGAAAATTGGCGGGTTGCCCGCATCGGTAAAAATGATTGGTGCCAACAGCTTGCTGGTGCACAAAGAGAGTCAGGCCAAGGCCACTTTTTTTGTTACGCTGCCCAAGCGGGCCATTGCAGGCCGCGAGACCAGCCTTAAAATTGAAGTGCTTGAAAATGGTCGAAAAATAGAAACGTTGTCCACATCGTTTTTGGGCTATGTGGTGCAGTAGCAACTGGTTTTAAATTGATAAAAATTCTTTTATGATAAAAATAAATTGGGGTGTGCGAATCATTTTGGTGTATGTGGCGTTTGTTGTTTTTATGCTGTCATTGGTTTATTTGTGTACGCAGCAGCACTTCGAGTTGGTTTCCAAAGATTATTATGCGCAGGAATTGGCGTATCAGGGTACCATTGATGGGGGCAATAACGCCCGAAAACTCTCGGGTAAAGTTAGCATTCAGCAAACCGATGAACTGGTAAACATCAATTTGCCGGTGGCTGAAGATCAGGCCTCAACCGTGTTTTTTTACAGACCCAGCAATGCAGCTCAGGACTTTTCGATTACTGCCAATGGCGCCAATGTTCAGGTACAAAAGAACAAACTGTACAGCGGTCTATACAAAGTGAAGATATCGTGGAGCCAACAGGGCAAGCCATTTTACGATGAACAAAGTCTATTTGTAACCAAATGACATTACTAACCATCATTTTAGGCGCCTTTTTGCTGGGCTTTGCAGGCAGCGTGCATTGCGTGGGCATGTGCGGACCCATTGGTTTGCTGGTGCCTGTAATGCCTGGTGCCGAGTGGAAGCGCGTGTTTAGCGTGGTGCTTTATTTGGTAGGTAAAGCGGCCACTTACGCCACCATGGGCTTGTTTTTTGGCTTATTTGGCGCCGCCCTAAACTGGGCCGGTTTGCAGCAAGTGCTTTCGGTTGGTTCAGGTATCATATTGCTGATTTTGGTGCTGGTGCTGGTAAAAAAGAGCAGTGTTTTTCATCAAAATGCTGCCACCAATTTTATAAGCCAAACGGTGGTTGCACGCCTCACAAAGTATGTGCAAACGCCCACGCCATTCACCCCCTTTTTTATGGGACTCATTAATGGCCTTTTACCTTGTGGTTTGGTTTACATGGGCCTTACAGCGGCTTTAGCCACTGGGCATGCGCTGCACGCCACCCTGTTTATGTTTGTATTTGGTATGGGCACCATGCCACTGCTGTTGGGCTTTGTTTTAATGGCCAAGCAATTTGGCCACCATTTTAAGCAGCGTTTGCAGCGGCTTACCCCGGTGCTTTTGAGTTTCATGGCAGTGTTACTTATCTTACGGGGATTGCCATTTGAAATTCCCTTTATATCGCCCCATCAGTTGGGCATTGGCGTGGGCACTCAGTCGGCAGCTGCCGCTTGCATGCCATAGTAGCCTAGTATCCCCCCGCTTATCTTTGCATTATTTTTTGGCATGAAAACCATTACAATTGCCTTGCTTACTGCGGCTGTGGCTTGTTTTTTGTCCGCTTGCAACAGCCGGCCCCACCCGCACCCAAGGGTGGTGCTGCATACTGCCAAGGGCGATGTGCTGGTAGAGCTTTATACCGACAAAGCACCGCAAACTGCTACTGCCTTCCTGAGGTTTGTGGAGAACGGCATTTACAATTCAGCCACATTCTATAGGGTGCTCAGCGCCGATAATCAGCCCATGGGTACCGATGCATCTGAGCTTATACAGGGAGGCGTATGGAAAAGCAAGTCCCTTACGCCCGCACCCGATAGTGTGCCGCACGAAAGTACCCTGCAAACCGGCCTTAGCCACACCAACGGCACACTTAGCCTGGCACGTTTGGAGGCAGGCTCTGGTAGCACAGAGTTTTTTATTTGCATTGGTAACCAAACCGGTTTCGATTATGGTGGCCCAAATGCACCCGATGGCTTGGGTTATGCAGCATTTGGAAGGGTAGTGGAGGGTATGGATGTGGTGCTGCAAATTTACAAACAGCCCGAAACCAATCAGTACTTCGACAAGCCCATTTTGATTAATAGCGCAGTTGTGGTTAGGTAGCGGGTTTCGGTAGTTTTGCCAACGCCGGTAGCCTTTTTCCGGCTACTGCGACAATCCGTCAACATGCAGCACGTGGCACCATAGTTGCATTTTTAGCCATCTTAGGCATCTAAAACATTGAACGCTTGTGCGCAAGTGTCAAAATGTCTTAATCGAAAACTGCCGCTTTTGCATCATGATGAACGAATATTTTTTGAACAACAACAACGAGGAGGACAACGAATTCTTGCCCATAATACCGCTAAACGACAGCGACGACGAAACTGATAAGGATACCGTTTTTCCAAGTACCATGCCTGTGCTGCCTTTGCGCAATACCGTATTGTTTCCCGGCGTGGTGCTCCCCATAACCGTAGGCCGCGATAAAAGCATTAAAGCCGTGCAAGATGCTTACAAGGCCGACAAGCTAATTGCCGTGTTGGCCCAAAAGAGTGTGGAAGTGGATGACCCCGCCGCTACCGATTTGGTGAATATTGGCACTGTGGCGCGCATTTTAAAGCTCATAAAAATGCCCGACGGCGGCACAACTGTAATTATGCAGGGAAAGCGGCGATTTGCGTTGCAATCCATGGTGTCAACCGATCCTTACTTTAAGGCTGTGGTGGAGTACTTGCCAGAGGGTAATATTCCCGATACCGACCATTTTAGGGCCTACGTAGGCAGCATAAAAGAGTTGGCGGCGCAAATTACCCAGCTCTCGCCAAATATCCCTAGCGAGGCAGCCATGATATTGAAGAGCATAGAAAACCCTTCGTTTCTCATCCACTTTGTAAGTGGCAATATGAACACCGACCTCAAGGAAAAGCAGTCGATTCTTGAGATGAACGATATAACCGAGCGGGCCGAAGAGCTTACCCGCCTGCTAAACCGCGAACTACAGTTTGCACAGCTAAAAGACCAGGTCACCAATAAAACGCGAACCGAACTGGATAAACAGCAGCGGGATTATTTTTTGCAGCAGCAGCTCAAAAATATTAAAGAGGAGTTGGGGTCGGATAATGTTGCCGAGGTGCATCAAATGAAGAAAAAGGCCGAACTAAAACAGTGGCCCGACGCCGCAAAACAAGCGTTTAACCATGGCATAGAAAAGCTGGAGCGGATGCATCCTTCCACCCCCGATTATAGCGTGGTGTACAATCACCTCGATTTGCTGCTCGATTTGCCGTGGAACGAAGTAACCGCCGATAAGTACGACCTTAAAAAAGCTAGAAAGGTGTTGGATGCCGACCACTATGGCATGCATAAAATAAAAGAGCGCATTTTAGAATATTTGGCGGTGCTAAAATTGAAGGGCGATATGAAGAGTCCGATATTGTGTTTTGTAGGTCCCCCCGGTATTGGTAAAACCAGCCTCGGGCGCAGCATTGCCCATGCTATTGGTAGAAAATATGTGCGGCTTAGCCTTGGCGGGCTACACGACGAAAGTGAAATTCGCGGACACCGCAAAACCTATATTGGGGCCATGCCCGGTCGTATTTTGCAGAACATTCGCAAAATAAAAAGCAGCAATCCCGTTATGATTCTGGACGAGATTGATAAAATTGGCAGCGATTTTAGGGGCGACCCCAGCAGTGCCCTGCTTGAAGTGCTTGACCCAGAACAAAATCACAGTTTCTACGACAACTATTTAGAACTGGAGTACGATCTAAGTAAGGTGTTGTTTATAGCCACGGCCAATAAGCTCGATAGCATTCAGCCTGCCCTGCGCGACCGTTTGGAAATAATTGACCTCAGCGGCTACGCCATCGAAGAGAAAGTTGAAATTGCGAAGCGCCATCTTATACCCAAGCAAAAAGAGGCCCATGGCGTGGCTGGTGCCACATTCACCCTATCGGATACGGTGATAGAAAAAACCATTGAAAACTATACCCGTGAAAGCGGCGTGAGAGAACTGGATCGGCAATTGGCTGGCATTATGCGCTATCAGGCTAAAGAGTTGGCCATTAAGGGTAAGCTAAAAGCTACCATCACCCAGGCCGACCTTACCAAGATTTTGGGCATGCAGCGCTACAGCAACGACATGTACAAAATTGCCAATATGCCCGGCGTAACCGTGGGGCTGGCATGGACGTATGTGGGCGGCGATATTCTATTTATTGAAACCCTGCTGAGCGATGGTAAAGGAGAGTTGAAACTTACCGGCAATTTGGGCAATGTTATGAAAGAGAGTGCCACTACAGCACTTACCTACTTGCAGGCCAATGCCAAAAAGATAGGGGTAAACAGCAGTGCTTTCACCGAAAAAAACATCCACGTGCATGTGCCTGAGGGGGCAGTGCCCAAAGATGGACCCAGCGCGGGAATTACCATGCTTACCTCGCTTACCTCGGCTTTTACTGGGCGTAAGGTGAAGCCGTATTTGGCCATGACGGGCGAGATTACACTGCGGGGGCAAGTGCTGCCCGTGGGCGGCATTAAAGAAAAAGTGCTGGCAGCCAAGCGTGCAGGACTAAAAGAAATTGTGATGTGCTGGCAAAACCAAAAGGATGTGGAGGAAATTGATCAGCGCTTTATAGCTGGTATGCAGTTTCACTATGTAAAAACCATGCAGCAGGTGTTGGATATTGCCTTGGTATAGCGGAGCTATGAGGCAGATTGGTGCGCTTTTTTGTTGCAGCCAGAAGATGGAACTGCGTGCAGTGCGGCTTTACTTCGGGTTGTAGATCTCTTGATTTGGCGTTGTGCTTGGCGGGCAAATGTTTGGGCCGGGGGCAACACAATGGCGTAATTGAATGCCTTTGTTTTCAACCGTTGTTACAGCGACCTATGCTGGCTTTCTTTTACGCGGTGTGCCGGAATGGTTGGGCTAAATGTACTGCCCAAAGTTTGTGGGTAAATGACGGGCAACCGGTTTTGCATGCCAGTGCAACCAGCTCCTAATTGCAGCCTTTACACATCTTTAAACAGTCTTTTTATTTGTCTTGTTCAGCATCGACTTACCATGGCCAAACGGATACGGCTGATTAGGCTGCAAATGGAATTAATTATCAGGCAGTGTGTAGCGTTCTAAAATTATTACCTGCTTCTGATACCTATGGCAATTGCCTGTTTCTTTTCTGTTCTATTACATCCCGCACTTTGGCAGCACTTTCGTATTCTTCCTTTTCAAGCAGCTCGCTTAGCATCATATCTAGCTCCTCCATGCTGTATTCGCGAAGCGAACCCCTTAAAATGCCTTGTCTTACCTCATCTTTTAAGCTGTGTTGCTCAAAAAGTTGTTTGTCCATAAATACGGGTGCCCCAAACCGTACGGCAAGGGCAAGGGCATCGCTGCTGCGAGCATCTACCTGCCATACACCCCCGTCTGTTGATTTAAGTACCATATAGGCGGCATAACCCCCGTTTACAATGCCATATATCAACACTTCAAGCATAGCAATACCAGCCTGCTGCAAAGTTTTTACAAACAAATCATGTGTAAGGGGTCGGGGCGGCAATAGCTTTTCCATATAAATAGCTATGGCCTGCGCCTCGAAGCTTCCAATAATGATAGGCAACCGTTTTTTGCTGACCGAATCTTCCAGCACCAGTACAAAATGGCCGGGTGCCGATTCGCTGTTTGAAAGCGCACTGATTTGTAATTCTATCTTATCCATATCGTCAATATTCCAAAATGAAATGACTTAATTCGTTTACATCATCAAAGGGCGCTATTACCTCATTGTGCTGCAATAGTTTGTACAGCCCATTTGCTTCCACTTCTATGGCATATCCCTTAGTGGTTTGTACCACATTGCCTTGCACCTTTACTACTGGCAGGTTAAAAAACGAAAGGCAATCTAATAATTCTTCCAATGGTGTCATGCTATTTTATTTTCGTTTATATACATGGCTAGCTTAATCACTGGTGGTATAAAAAATCAATCGGTGGTTGCCTGTATCGGCCACCACCAGCATGTTCTCCTGGTACTGTACCGAAAAAGGCCAGTACATTTCATTCTCTACCTTGCTTTTCATACTCAGGCTACTTTCGCCATTGGTGCAAAAATCTGGTTGCCCAAGTTGGTCGTTGGCCGGTAAATTATGCCCTTCAGGCAGTTGGTTCCAATGCAGTATTCGGCTGTTGCCGGTATCTGCCACCGCCAGTCCGTTTTCCGTAAAGCAGGCATCATAGGTCCAGTTTAGGGTATGGGGTGCCGGCTTAAGGCCATATTGGTTTTGGCCATTGGCCCCAAAGTCGGGCTGGCCAATAAGCACATTGGCAGGCATGCCTTGCAGTGCCATGTGCTGCTGCTGCCACAGCATTACCCTGTAGTATTGGGTATCGGTTATCAGCAATCGGCCTGCTTCATTCGTTTTTACGGCATAGGGCCAAATGGCATGTTGTCCGTCATAGTCGCGGCTGTGCATATCGGGCTGCCCAATTACCCCATCGGCTGTTGCCCAATTTTCTGTGGGTATGGCACTAAAGTACAGTACACGTCTGTTGCCGGTATCGGCTATCCACAAGGCATTATTTAGGCTCCAAACGCCGTAGGGCCAATACAAACTGTTGGCTTTTGGTGCTGCACCAATGCCTGCGCCATTGGGTTCGGTATGCGTAAAGTCCTGTTGGCCCACTACCACATCTGCCGGTTGACCATGCTGTGTGGGTAAGCTATGCCATATCAGCACCCGGTGGTTCCAGGCATCGGCCACTATAAGTTTTTGGCCATTGGTCCACACGCCCGATGGGTATTGCATAGTGCAGGCAGCCGCCGCGCCTTGTGCATTGCGTCCTGTGGCTTTGGCATTGGCTTGTCCAAGTACAATATCGGCTGGCTGGTGCGTTGCATAGCTAAAGTTTTTCCATACAAATACCCGATTTTGCCCGGTATCGCTTACCACCAGCACGTTGCCATGCAGGCACACACCTCTAGGCGCCAGCAGGGGGCTAGCGGCATCGCCATAAAAAATCAATTGCTTTTGGCAGGGCATATTTGTGCATTGGTTGGTAAAAAGAATGGTTTCTACTCAGCAAATTCGGGGCAGTTGCTCGCCGGGCAGCATGTTAACAACCCTCCGGCCGCCAATGGCACTCCGCAGCAATACCTGTCCTTTGTGTGCAGCATTTACCTCACCAGCTATGCAGGCTTGGGGCCACCCCTTGCTTTGCAACAGCGCACAGGCATCATTGGCCATATTGGCGGCCACTATGGCAACAAATACACCCTCGTTGGCTACATACAGTGGGTCCAGGCCCAACATTTCGCAGGCGCCGGCCACCTGTTCGGCCACGGGTATAGCTTTTTGCCAAAGTTCTATACCCACCTTGCCGTCCCCGGCTATTTCGTTGGTTACCGATGCCAAACCGCCCCGGGTAGCATCGCGTAAAAAGTGAATGTTACTGCCAAAGGCATCTAGCAAGGCTTCTACGGCCTTATGTACCGGTGCGGTGTCGCTCACCACATCTGTTTCAAAATCGAGTCCGCTGCGTTGGCTCATAATTGCAATGCCATGTGCGGCTATTGGGGCGTTCAGTATAACTTTATCGCCCGGCTGCAGTGCGGCCCAGCCCAGTGCAGCCTGTGCGTGTACTATGCCTATACCCGATGTGTTTATGAAAATACCATCGCCTTTGCCACGCTCCACCACCTTGGTATCGCCGGTTACAATTTGTACGCCTGCATGGTCGGCTGCCTGCCGTATGGTTTGCAGTATTTCCCAAAACTGCGTCATAGGCAAGCCTTCTTCCAGTATAAATGAAAGCGAGAGATAGCGGGCCATTGCACCACACATAGCCAGGTCGTTTACAGTGCCGTTTATGGCTAGGTCGCCTATATTGCCTCCGGCAAAAAATAAGGGCGATACCACATAGCTGTCGGTGCTAAAAGCTACTTTGCCTTGTAGGTCAAATACAGCGCCGTCATGTCTTGTATTCAGCAGGTCGTTTTTAAGTACATCAAAAACACCGCTATTGAGCAAGCGCTGCGATAAAATGCCCCCGCTGCCATGCCCAAGGTTAATGGCATCAAAGTCAAATTTTGGCATGGGACAGCTGAGCTGGAAGCCCTTTGAATTATTATTGGATGGAGCCATTTTGATTTTTAAGCATAAACATTACGGAATTAAGCAGGCACTGCTTCGGTAGCCTGATGGAAATGGTAATAAGCAGCACAAGCACCCTCGCTACTAACCATGGGTGCGCCCAGCGGGTTTAGCGGGTTGCAGGTCTTGCCAAAGTGCGGACACTCAAAAGGTTTCATTTTGCCGCGTAGTATTTCGCCCGCCATACAGCCGTTGTCGGCTTCGGCAGCAGCTTCGGGTATATCAAATTTGCAGTTGGCATCGTATGCGCTGTAGGTATTCTTAAGTTCGTAACCACTGTTGGGTATTACGGCTATACCCCGCCATTCGCGGTCGGTTACTTCAAATACGGTATCAATGGTTTTTCGGGCAGCGGCGTTGCCATCGGGGTGTACCACCCGGCTATATTGATTTTCTAATTTGTACTCCCCTTTTTCCAGTTGTTGCAGCAGCATCAGTATGCCATGCAATAAGTCCACGGGTTCAAAGCCGGTTACCACAATGGGCAGCTTGTATTTTTGCACCAGTGGTTTGTACGCATCCATACCCATAATGGTACACACATGGCCCGCGGCCAAAAAGCCCTGTACCACATTGCCTTCATCGTTTACAATAGCCTCAATAGCGGGAGGTACCAGCACATGCGAGGTAAGTATGGAGTAGTTGCTTATGCCAGCCCGTTGTGCATGTATTACAGAAAGCGCATTGGCGGGGGCGGTTGTTTCGAAGCCTACGGCAAAAAATACCACTTCTTTATCGGGGTTTTGCTGTGCAATGTTTACAGCCTCTAGTGGCGAGTACAATATGCGTACATCGGCCCCGCCCGATTTGGCTTCGAGCAGGCTTTTTCGGGTACCGGGTACTCGTATCATATCGCCAAATGAGCAAAGGATTACCCGTTTTTCCTCGGCCAGCCAAACAGCTTTGTCTATAAGGCTCTGCGGGGTTACGCATACCGGGCAGCCAGGCCCGTGCACCATGGTAACCAGCTTAGGCAGCATGCCTATAAGGCCGTTTTTTACCAGGCTATGCGTTTGTCCACCGCATACCTCCATAATGGTCCACTTGCGGGTTACCGTTTTGTGTATTTCTTTCAGTAATGTTTCTACCGCTTCGGGGCTGCGGTATTCATCTAAGTATTTCATACGTTCATTATTAAGCAATGTTTCCCAGCCAGAGGGATGGGAAGTTGCGGATTATTTGATGCCTCCCTAGCACCGGCAGGGGAACTTGTGATTATTTGAAGTGTCCCAACCCTTTGGGAGGTGATGTTGCGGTTCGAGCATCGTCTCCCGACCAACGGCACATGTCGTTGCCATTCAATACCTATCCACCTGGCAATGTTCTATCAGTTCATCTATTTCGCCTATTTCTTTGAGGTACTCAAAGGTTTTAGCAGCTTCTTCTTCATCTACTTTAGTTATGGCTACGCCTACATGTACTAGCACGTAGTCGCCTATTTGCGCATCGGGCACCATCTCCAGCGAGGCTTGTTTTATAATGCCGCCAAACGAAACTTTCGCCATACGAACAAGTCCTTCGTACATGCTTTCAATACTTTGAATTTTCCCCGGAATTGCTAAACACATATGCTTATTTTTATTAGTAAGGAAATGACCAAATGCTACGCTCAATAAATAATTCAACTTCCGTTGTTGGATGGTCTTCGAGATGCCAATCATAACACACTGCATCGGCGGCATGGGAGGCAATCCCTCAACTTTCCCCGAGAATCCCCCAACTTTTCAACCGCCGGCCCCCTCAATTCTATCTACCCACACCAACTGGCCAAAAGCAATGTTCTCATCATTGGGCGGCAGGTGCTTGTGAAAATACAACTTGTATTTGCTGCCCAAGTAATGCACCATCATATCTACCAATAATGCATTTTGAAATACCCCCCCGCTACAGGCAATATCTTGCACCTGCAGGTGGCCGGCAATAATATCTACTACATGCACCAGCGACCGATGAAATTTTGCAGCCATATAACCTAGCTCCTTGCCACGGCTTGCATCTAGCGCTATGGCTTGCATAAGCGATGCAGTGGGAATACGGTGGTAATGCGCCCCACTGCTGAAGTAGCTGTCCTTATTGGCCAGTGCATTTTTACCCAACCACTGCCTTGCTGTGGCCTCCAGCCGCATGGCCGCTTCACCTTCGTAGCTTTGGTGGCTTATGCCCAGTACCAGGGCAGCCACGGCATCAAACAGGCGGCCCACCGATGAGGTTTTAATGCCGTTATAGCTGTCCAGCATACGGCGGTACAAGTCTTCTTCGGTAGTAGTAAACATGCCCTGTGGCAGCGGCACCTGTGGCCATGCGTCCTGCAGTGCGGCCAATGCGGCCAGCCTCGGTTCTCGAGCCATTTTATCGCCCAGCAGGTGCGCAAAATAATCGAAGTAATAGCAGCGTCGCATCTGCCCTTTTTCAAAAGTAAAAAACTCGCCACCCCAGCTTTGGCCATCATCGCCCATCCCAATACCATCCCATATTACCCCCAGCACGGGTGCAGCATGTTCAAGCAAGTTGTTTTCGGCAAGTACAGCAGCAAAGTGCGCCTTGTGGTGTTGTACCGTATGCACTTGTAGTCCATTTGCAGCCGCCAGTTCGTGGGCAAATGCGTGGGCAAAATAACCGGGGTGCATGTCTGCTACCACCACCTGCGGCTGCATTTGCAGCATGCTGGCTAGGTGGTTGTAGGTGTGTCGGTAGCTTTGCTGAGCCTCGTAGCTATCGGTATTACCGAGGTATTGGCTTACGTACACTTGCTGTGCATGGCTTATGGCAAAGCTGCTTTTAATAAGTGCCCCGGTAGCCACTATGCTTTTGGGCTGCTGTGGTTGGTATGTGGGGCAGGCAGGGGCATAACCCCTTGAGCGGCGCAGCAAAATCGGCTGATTGTAAAGCGCAGGTATGCTCACCAGACTATCGTCCTGCGGGGCCACTATAGGGCGGTTATGTGTCAAAAAATAGTCGGCAATAGGGCTTAAATGCATCAGCGCTTCGGCCTCTGTAAAACAAATAGGTGCCCCGCTTATATTGCCACTGGTAGCTACCAAGGGCCGGTTGCAGGCCAAGGCAATGAGGTGCAGCAGGGGAGCATAGGGTAACATTACGCCAATTTTATCGAGTGCGGGTGCCAATTCGCCTGTAGCCAATGCAGTGTGCATGGCCGGGGCAATGGGCAGTAGCACAATGGGAGCTTGTGGCGAGGTTAGCATTTCGGCTTCGCACGGGGTAACTGTAGTATGATGCTGAAGGGCATCAAGCGAAGGGTACAATACCGCTAAAGGTTTACCGGGCCGTTGCTTTTTTTGGCGTAGCCGCTGTATAGCACCCTTATTGGCTGTATCGGCCAGCAGCAGGTAGCCGCCTATTCCTTTTACTGCTACTATTTGGCCTAGCAAAATAGCTTCGGCTGCTGCATCAATAATTTGTTCTGGTTTTACATTAAGTTCAGCACCGCTATTGTCATGCCACTGTATGCTTACGCCGCAGGTAGCACAGCTCATGGTTTGGGCATAAAAACGTCTGTCTGCGGGGTTGGTAAACTCTTTTGCACAGGCCGCACAAAACTCAAAGGGCTGCATGGTGGTAAAATGCCGCTCAAAGGGTAGTGCCTGCATAATGGAATAGCGCGGACCACATTGAGTACAAGTAGTAAATGCGTACCTATACCTGCGGTTGCGGGGGTGGTTCATTTCGGTAACGCAGGTGGAGCAGGTGGCTAGGTCGGGGGTAATCCACAGGTTTGGGGTTTGGTTGGCCACAACATCCGTTTGTATGCTAAAATCATCAAATGAATGCGGTGGAACGTTTTTTAATTGGCAATGCGTAATAATGGCCAGATCTGGAGGCTGACTGATCAGGGTTTCGTAAAAGGCTTTAGCCGCTGCACCTGTAGCCTGTAGCAGAATATGCAGGCCATCAAGGCCATTACTTACTACACCTTTCAACTGCCATTGCACGGCCAGATTATAAACGTATGGCCTAAAACCCACGCCCTGAACCCTGCCCTGCAAGTGAATATGCCAATGCATAGCTTCCGAACATGGTAAATCTGCTGAGGAAAAAGCTGACGATATGGGGGCTGCGGTGGTCATCAAGCCGTAACCATCTTCTCTTTTTTTGCCGCCACTTTTTCCAGCAACCAGCTGCACCACACATCCATACCCTCACCTTTTAGGCTGCTAATGGTCATTACTTCAATATCGGGGTTTACTTCCCGTGCATCTTTGGTTACAGCCTCCACACTAAACGGCACATAGGGCAGCAAGTCGCTTTTGCTCACCAGCA
>RDXD01000365.1 GCA_004292575.1 Bacteroidota bacterium | reverse complement strand
CCGCGTGCCATGTTGCAGGTAAAACTCTAAAAAGCGCTTATCGGCACTTACCTTCATCGAGCCACTGTCGGCCAGTATTAGGTTGTCTTGCAGGTAGTTGCCCTTCTCATAAATCAAAATATTTTTAATGCGCTCCCCCCCATTTTCTTTACTTCCCAGTTTTATAACGTAGCCTTCTATGCGCTCGTAAAAAACACCGGGTTTTATATCAAACGCAGGTTTGGTGTACACCACTTCGTATTTCAGTTTGTTTAGCCTAAGATTTATAATGGGTAAAATATTGTTGTTGAAAAGGAACGCAACACCGGTTACCAAAATGCTGACCACCAAAATGGGCCTCATAAAGCGCTGTAGCGATATACCTGCCGATTTGATGGCTACCAACTCGTAACTTTCACCCAGTTTGCCAAAGGTCATGATGGTGCTTAGCAGCATGGCCAAGGGAAGGGCAATGTGTACCCAGCTGCCTGCCACATACATAATCACGGTTAGCAATGTAATATTGTCGATGCCTTTGCCCACAAAGTCATCAATCCAAAGCCAAAAAAACTGCAGAATAAGCACAAATATCGACAACAAGAAGGTGGCAATAAAAGGGCCTATAAAGGCACGAAGAATAAGCTTATCAAGTTTTTTTAGCACGATACCGCAAAATGTTTTGCCATGAATGAGGAAACGAAAATACTACTTTCTTTTGCCGAGGAGCGGTTGATGCAAGATACCGATGTTATTTTAACTAAGTTGGCAGTAATGGCTAAGGTAGAAGCGATGTTTGGCCGTTTGGCAGATATTTACCGCACCGCTGCCGCACCGCTACATGGCCTTTTGCCAACGGTTATGGTCCGGCAGCCCAAAATATCCCGGGGCGAAAAACACGATCAACTGCCATGGGTCATGCTCGACTATCCTGGCCATTTTAGCAAGACAGAGGGCCAACTTGCTGTGCGTAGCTTTTTTTGGTGGGGCCGCTATTTCAGCATCCAGCTGCAGGCGTCCGGGGCTTATCTGCCAGCCCTGCGGCAAATATTGTTACAGCAGAAGGCTCAACTTGAGGCCGATGGGTGGCAAATGGCGTTGGTAGCAACCGCTTGGGATTATAAACTACCGTTGGTGGGTATAGATATCGTTCATTTCGCAGATAACAGTGCCGTATTAAAAGTGGCAAGAGCGTTTCCCTTACAACAACTTAATTTGGTGGAACGCTACTTTACAACACATTTCGAGAAACTGGCCAAAGTCATTGAAGCGGCTTTTAGGCACCTAAGCGATGAAACAGGTCCTTCACCTGATAGTTCCAGAGCGCAGTTTGGTCTTTAATGTCTGATTTTTCAGCAAAATCGTGAATCACCAAAATGGTTTGGTTACTCACTTCGGTTTTATCAATACGAAACTCGAAATATTCTTCCTTAGGTGCCGTTAGCCAGTGAAACCGTATAAATTTTTCATGCTCTTTTTCTACCATTTCAGCCTTGTCTTCGCTCCCATTCCACGAAAATGTGAAAATACCATCCTTGTCGTTCACTTTATCTGCAAACCATTCACCCAGCCCGTTTGAGGTTGATAGGAACTCATACAAGATGGTAGGCGAACATCTAACCGAATACTCCAGTGTAAACAACTGTTTTTTACTCATTTCCTCAAAATTTACCCTTTTTTGGCGGGCTGCAATAATAAAAAATAATTCCAGCAATCCACTATTTTTTATGGCACGCTAGTTGTTAAAAATGGGTTGCAGCAAGTTTCAGCAATTGACACGGTTTGTCAAGCCATTTAATAACAATATCAAAAAAAATTTGGACAGCGCTGGTTTAGAGCCCTATATTCACCGTGCATTTTTGAGTGGACCAGTGTGGGTTAATTTTTTTTTGTTAAAAAAGTCATACAGAACATTTCTCCAATCACTCTAAACCATCGCTTTATGAGCATGCGCCAACTCAAAATCACCAAGTCCATCACCAACCGCGAAACGCAGAGTCTCGAAAAATACCTCCAAGAAATTGGCAAGTTGGGGTTGGTGGCTCCGGAAGAAGAAGTGCAACTTGCGATGGCCATAAAACAGGGTAGTCAAGCTGCGCTCGACCGATTGGTGGCTTGCAATTTGCGTTTTGTGGTAAGTGTTGCCAAACAGTATCAAAATCAGGGGCTTACACTCAGCGATTTAATAAACGAGGGCAATGTAGGTCTCATTAAGGCCGCTCAACGGTTCGATGAAACAAAGGGCTTCAAGTTTATAAGCTATGCGGTATGGTGGATACGGCAAAGCATTTTGCAAGCTTTAGCCGAACAAAGCCGTATAGTGCGCCTACCGCTTAATAAAGTCGGTCTATCCAATAGAATTTCGCGGGCATTCAACCATTTGGAACAGGTATTAGAGCGCGAACCCACATCGGAGGAGTTGGCCGAAATGTTGCAAATGGACGTACAAGAAGTTACAGCAACGGTTTGCGCCAATAGCCGGCATGTAAGCATGGATGCACCGCTGGGCGATACAGAAGATGGCGCTATGATTGACCTGCTGATAAACCCAAACGCCGATTGGGCCAACAAGCAGGTAGATCACCACGATAGTTTGCACACCGAAATAAGCCGCAGCCTTAACACCCTAACCGGACGGCAAAAAGAGGTGCTTTGTTTCTTTTTTGGCATTGGCATAGACGCGGCACTAAGTCTGGAAGATATTGGGCGCCACTTTCATTTGACCCGGGAGCGGGTGCGCCAAATAAAAGACAAAGCCTTAAGCAAGCTACAAACAGCCAGCCGTCGTAAGCAACTTAGGATGTATCTGGGTTAGTATGTGCCATGCAAATAGGTTTGGCAGCGTAATAATCCTTTGAAAAGGTTTCCTGGAGGGTGCTTTTTGCACTTCTGCAGCTTGACCGCTGCCATTTGAGCGGGTAGCCGTAAATTTGCGGCTCAAAAAATCTGTTTATTCCATGTTTGGTAATCTTAGCGAGAAACTTGAGTTGGCATTTAAGAACCTCAAGGGGCAAGGACGCATCAATGAACTCAACATAGCCAATACGGTAAAAGATATTAGGCGCGCATTGGTGGATGCCGACGTGAACTATAAAATTGCCAAAGAATTTACCGATAAGATTAAAGATAAGGCCACAGGCGAAAAAGTGATTTCTGCCATTAGCCCCGGGCAGTTGATGGTGAAAATAGTAAAAGATGAGCTTACGGCTTTAATGGGAGGCGAAGCCAGCACTTTTAACGTGTCCGGCAATCCTGCGGTTATCTTAATAGCAGGTTTACAAGGAAGTGGTAAAACCACCTTTAGCGGCAAATTGGCCAACTACCTTAAAGCCAAGGGCAAGAGTCCGCTGCTGGTGGCAGCCGACATTTACAGGCCGGCAGCCATCGATCAGCTTCATGTGCTAGGCGAGCAGATAAAAGT
>RDXD01000364.1 GCA_004292575.1 Bacteroidota bacterium | reverse complement strand
GCCCGTGACCTGCCCGCCCTTGCCGCCCTCGGGCAGCATATCTGGAAAAATGGGGCAATGGCGCTGAGGGTGGGGTGAGGCATTTTCATGCCACTAATGTACATCTTATTTGTAAAGAAAAAAATATTTCGTTCCGCCCCCGCCCCCCGCTACAAAATCAAATCTTCAAAGCCTTTGCCCTCACGGGTTACCACCGGTTCGGGGCCCGTAAGGTCCACCACGGTGCTGGGTTCAAAGCCGCCGGGGCCGCCATCAATTACAAAATCGGCCACATGGCCCAGGTTTTGGTGCATGGTAGCGGGGTCGGTATAGTCTTCCACCATGTCGCCGGGTAGGGTAGCACTCAGTATGGGGTGGCCCAGCGCTTCTACCAGTGCCATGGCAATGGCATTGTTGGGTATGCGCAAGCCAATGGTGGCTTTACGGCTTTGCAGTATTTTGGGTACTTCGCGGCTGGCCGGTAGTATAAAAGTGTACGGCCCCGGCAGGTTTTGCTTCAGTAGCCGGTAGGTGGGCGTGTCTATCTGGTTGGCATACTTGCTTAGGTCGCTTAGGCTGCTGCACACAAAACTTAGGTTGGCCTTAGCGGGGTCCACCTGTTTTATGCGGCAAATGGCCTCAATGGCCTTTCGCTGAAAAATGCTACAACCCAGGCCGTAAATGGTATCGGTGGGGTAAATAATAATGCCACCGTGGTTCAGCAATTCCACAATTTGCTTTATAAGCCGCGGCTGTGGATTTTGGGGATGTAAATTTACTAACATGGGTAAAGATAGGTACCCTTTTTTTACGGCCTAATTTTGCAAAAAAAGCAAACCGCGGCGTAACAATTTGATAACATTACTTTTGCGCCTGTTTTTGCGCCGCTTTGGGCACCATACCCGCACCCGCTACACCTGCACGGCTGGGTATGTCCAGGGCATTAAAACCAGGCTCTGCCGCCGTGGAGCCGCATTTTAAATACAGTGATATGAATTTAACCGCCGTAGATGTGGTAGAAACCATAAGCCCGCAACAGTTTAAAGCCCAGTATTACAACCTGCTAAAGCCCGTTATCATTAAAGACTTGGCCAAGGCATGGCCCGCCTATAGCAAATGGAACTGGGCCTATTTTAACCAGCTGGTGGGCCACCAAAAAGTAGGCCTCTACAACAATGTAAAAAGCGACGCTTACACCCCAGTAAACACCGCCGACGATTACAAAACCTTTGGCGAGTAGCTGTCCATGATCAGCAGCGGGCCCGCCGCCTGGCGCATTTTTCTGTTCAATATTTTCGACCACGCCCCGCAGCTGGTAAACGACTTTTCGTGGCCCGAAACCCTGTTTACCGGCTTCGTAAAAAAGTATCCCATGCTTTTTGTGGGCGGCCAGGGCAGCATTACCCACATGCATTTCGATATCGACATGAGCCATATTTTGCATACCCAGTTTCACGGCAAAAAGCGGGTGTTGCTATTTCCGCAGCAAGAGCAACACAAGCTCTACCGCAAGCCCTTTGAAGTGCTCAGCATGGCCGATTTTAGCTATTACCACGATGCGCAGAAAAGCAAAGTCGATTTGCAAAAGTTTCCCGCTCTTGCCCTTGCCAATGGCTACGATTTAATAATGGAGCCCGGCGATACCCTTTTTATGCCCGCCGGTTTTTGGCACCACATGGAATACCTCGAAAGTGGATTTGCCATGAGCCTACGGGCCATGCAGCCCACGCTGGCAGGCAAGCTGCATGGCTTATGGAACCTTTTTGGCATGCGCACCATCGATACCGTGCTTAAAAAAACCCTACCAAAGCCCTGGTACAGCTACAAGCTAAATGCCATAGCCAAATCGGCACAACGGGTGCTGCAAGCCGGCTAAGCCCCGCTTAGGCGCCATTTATTGCCGCCAGTAAAGGCCAATTTAAACAATACAGCCATAAGCCCGCGCAGTTCCTTACTTTGGCACTCAAATTAATACTTTGCCGTTTTGAGCAGCACCCGCACCATTACCACACTCGCAGTTGCCCTTTGCAGCATGGCTACGGCAAGCCAGGCACAGGGGCCCAGCAGCAGCCCCCCGGCCCATACGGCCCCCCACAGCAGCTACTGGGCATCGTACTGGCACCATGGCATAGCCCTGGCCAAAAGCCCCCTGCACTGGAATACCGATCATTGGGTGGCCGCCGGTAGCACCCTCGCCATCACCGGCATCATCGTTACCATGGACGAGGCCGTAAGCCAACCCTTCTTTAACCTTACCAGCCCCGCCGGCCAACAGCTGGGGCGCATGGGCAACCAGGTTGGTGGCTTACCCGTGCAGTTTGGCATCAGCGGCTTAGCCCTCGGTATTGGCACCATAGCCAAAAACCGCCCGCTCCAAAACTTTGCCCTCGATAATTTTCAGGCGCAGGCCTTCACCGGCGGCCTCACGTTTGCAGTAAAACAACTCACCCGCCGCGCCCGTCCGCTGGCCGGCCAGGGGGCCTACGTATGGAACGGTCCGTTTAAAGGCAACAGTAAAAGTGAGAGCTTTTTTAGTGGCCACACCAGCCTGGCTTTTAGTACCGCCACCATGGTTTATTTGCACAGCAAGCGGCAGTGGTGGGTAGCCCTGCTGGCCTATGGCAGCGCCACCGCTGTAGGTTTAAGCCGCATGCAGCAGCAAAAGCACTGGGCTAGCGATGTGGTTGTGGGCGCCGTTATAGGCGCCACCGTTTCGGCCTTTGTGTATAAGCAGCAGCAAAAGCGCCGCGCAGCCAAAGCAAGCCCGCGGCCCTTTGTACACTAGGGCCACATTTGCGAAAGCAGGAAAAAAACAGCAGCCCCACGCCGCCCCGCCCCAGCACCCACAAGTGACGCACCCCAATCTCCATTACCTTTGCCCTTTATTTTCAATATGGTTTGCCGAGGCCCGCAATGGCCCCGCCAGCACCACAATACCAAGCAGTATGATTAAAACAGGCAATCCCGTCATCAGTATCTATACCGAAATGACGCCCAACCCCGAAACCATGAAGTTTGTAGCCAACAAACTGCTGTACCCCGGCAAAAGCGTCGATTTTCCCGAAGAGCAAAACGCCGGCCCCTCGCCCTTGGCAAAAGAGCTGTTCAGCTTTCCCTTTATCAAAAGCGTGTTCATAGCCAGCAATTTTATTACCCTTACCAAAACCGCCGACACCGCCGATTGGCAAGACGTGATACCCACCATCAAGCAGTTTATAAAAGACTACCTCGAAAACGGAGGCACCGTCATTAACGAAGAAGAGCTGCAGGCGTCAAAAAAGCAGGAAGCCAGCAACACCGTACAAGCCGACGACGATGATGTGGTAAAGCGCATAAAAGAGCTGCTCGAAAACTACGTAAAGCCCGCCGTAGAAATGGATGGCGGTGCCATACAATTCAAAAGCTATGCCGATGGCGTG
>RDXD01000419.1 GCA_004292575.1 Bacteroidota bacterium | reverse complement strand
ACAAGATAACCCCCAAAACGACAATTCGGCTGACAATAATACAGGTTTTACACCCGAAGAACTAATGAATGACATAAATGCCGACGAAAATTTGGCTGGCACAACCCACCTAAGCGAAGCGGTGGGCGAAGACGGCCGGGCCGAAAAGCTGCAAGACGAGCTTCAAGAGCAGAAAGACAAATACCTACGCTTATTTGCCGAATTTGACAACTACAAGCGGCGCAATGCCCGCGAGCGGCTGGAACTGATGTAGACCGCCAACCGCGAGGTGCTTACCGCTTTGCTTGATGTGCTGGACGACACCGAAAGAACCGAAAAGGCAGTGGCTTCTGCAACCGATGTTGCCGTGGTAAAAGAAGGTATTGCGCTAGTTTTTAATAAGCTACGCCATGTGCTACAGCAAAAAGGGCTTAAAGCAATGGAAAGCTTGAAATCTGATTTTAACGCCGACCTACACGAAGCCATTACCGAAATACCTGCACCTACTCCAGATTTAGCGGGAAAAGTGCTGGATGAAGTGCAAAAGGGATATTACCTTAACGATAAGATTATCCGCTTTGCCAAGGTGGTGGTGGGCAAATAAAGCTGGGCAACCGCTACAGCAAACACCTCCGCTTACGCAGGCATGTACACGAACTTTTTAAACGCAATTAGACCATGGCTTCCAAACGCGATTTTTACGAAATATTAGGGGTAAGTAAATCGGCCAGTGCCGATGAAATAAAAAAAGCCTACCGAAAAGTGGCCATGCAGTTCCACCCCGACCGAAACCCCGGCGATAAAGCAGCCGAGGAGAAGTTTAAGGAAGCTGCGGAGGCCTACGAAATACTAAGTGATGCCGATAAGAAAGCCAAATACGACCGGTACGGACATCAGGCGTTTGGGCCAGGTTCGGGCGGTGGTGGTGGTTCCCATGGCATGAACATGGACGACATCTTTAGCCAGTTTGGAGACATTTTTGGCGAAGATGTGTTTGGCAACTTTTTTGGTGGTGGTCGTGGCCAAAGCAGAGGGCGCACCAGAGGCACGCGAGGCAGCGATTTGCGGGTGAAGATCAAAATGAATTTTGAGGAAATCGCTAAGGGTGCCACAAAAACCATTAAGGTAAAAAAATACGTGGTGTGCACCACCTGTAACGGCAGCGGAGCAAAAGATAAAAATTCGGTTCAAACCTGTACCAGCTGCGGCGGTAGCGGGCAGGTGCGTAAAACGCAAAACACATTTTTGGGCCAAATGCAAACGGTGGTGGTTTGCCCCACCTGCAATGGCGAAGGCGTAACCATAACCAACAAATGCGGGGCCTGCAAGGGCGATGGCCGTGTGTTTGGCGAGGAAACTGTAACCGTGAATATACCCGCAGGTGTGCAAGAAGGCATGGAGCTACGCATGGAAGGCAAGGGCAACGCTGGCGAACGCGGGGGCGCCCACGGCGATTTGCGCATATTGGTTGAAGAAGAAGCGCATGCCGAATTGCAACGCGATGGCCTTAATGTGGCTTTTGATTTGCACATCAGTTTTAGCGATGCTGTTTTTGGTACCGAAATTCAGGTGCCCACCATTGATGGCAGGGCTAAAATAAAAATTCCGGCCGGCACACAAAGCGGTAAAATTTTCAGGCTCAAAGGCAAAGGTTTCCCAAGCGTGCAGAGCTATGAAAAAGGCGACCAGCTGATACACGTAAACGTGTGGACGCCGCAACATGTGAGTAGCGAAGAACGCAGTTTGTTAGAAAAACTGGGCCAAAGCCCAAACTTTACCCCTCAGCCCGATAAAAACAGCAAATCATTTTTCGAAAAAGTAAAAGAGGTGTTCAGTTAGAATGGCCGTTTCATATACAAGAAAAGGCTGCTGCCCAATTGGGGAGCAGCCTTTTTGTTGGTAGCATTACGGTGGTGCCATTACAAAATAGAACCCGGCTCATGTTAGCAGTTTGCATCGGGTTTGGCCAAGGTAAATGTGCAAAGGCCACGCCGAAGGCCACTTCTTGGTAACCTGTGTAGTTGTTATCTAGACACCGCTTGAGCTGCTTATGGCTAATAGCATTTTTTATAATTAGGTCTAGCAAAAATTGATTGGGTGCTACTTTTAGACCTGTTGGCACTTAGGGATGGTGCGGCCTCAATACCACCTGCAAATTCATCATCCCAATTGCCTAACCGCAACTATTTAAGCCCTTTTAACGCGTATATGTCGCTCGATTTAAAATAATCAATCCAGTTATAGTTTTTAAACAACGCCTTGTCTTCCGCAGTCATTTTATGACAACTCATGCACAGATTACCCGAATTATTGATGATCACATTGTTTATGCCTTTCTGATTTTTTGCAAGAAAAACCTTTGTATTCAGCTCTGCATTTTTGATTCTGGTTTCCAGCACATCCTTGAATGCCCAGGTGGCATAGTTGGGTGACGATTTTGCCAATTCATAAATTTTCACCGCAGTTTTCGCATCACCAGTCTTGGTTATCATATCTCCCATGTGCAAAAAATAGCCTTCAATATTGTGCGGTGCTATCCAGCTGTTGTAGCAAGCCCTGTCTTTTCCTAAATTATGCTGGGCATTTTCTTGGCTAAGAAATGCTTGAATGTTTGGATTCTTTCTGTCAATTGGCGCAGTATAACAGTCTTCAAGGGTTGTCCACTGCCAATTGAGTGCTTTTTTGAAAAAATTAGTGGTAGGGCTGCTGCTTGCAAAGGTTACCCCAATGGTAAACTTATTAAATTCTGGCCAAGCCCTGATGGATTTCAGCCCTTTAAAATACCCTTGTCGTTGTAGTTTCTTCGATTTAGAAATGCTGCCGTACGCCATTGTTAAATCGGCTAAAAACCCCAAAATACGCTTGTCATTAGGGTTTAATTGATACGCTTTGCCAAAATGCTTATACGACAAATAAGCATGGTCGGTAATCTTTGCCGTTACATTTGGAATGCGCTGCCATTCGGACAACGCCCAAATATGCGCAAAGCCTAGGTGCGCATTGGCAATGAGATTTGTGGAGTCTTTTTTATATTGACGCTCCAGCTTGCCGATGATGCTATCCACATTTTCAATATTGCCCGCGTGAAACTGCTCCCAGAAATACAGGTTTTCAGCATGGTCTAAATTGTCATACAGGTTGTCAAAATCTGGTTTGCTTGTCTTTAAAGTTGCACAAGACAGAATTAAAGCCAAAGCCGTTAAGGCGATAATCGTTTTTTTCATGTAATTTTTTTGTTTAGTAACCCTCTGCTAAATACACACTTTTTTATCCTTCTTGCCGCATCATCAATTGACCCAAGCCGAACTAACTGTGGCCAACCGCTACTTGAGGTTAAAGATAGGAACTGACATCCTTCAAAAAAAATCTCCAGTAGGCCGCATTCACTGGAATCGTCGTAGCCAACTGTATTACCTTACAGCCAATCTTGCTATTAATAAACAAATTCCGCTGGCGTTAACCCTTCAGCAAGCAGTGCGTGCTTTGATGGGAAACTGCTTTACTGTAGTGTACCGAGGGGTATTTCTCTTGCTCACAACACAGAAACCGCTTGTTTTCCAACCTTGAAGCACCATGCTTTTGAAACACATCGAACATCCATCCATTTCTATTTTTTAGTGATGGTTGAGGAGAGCGTCAATAACTTTTGATGCGTATAACTTTTGATGTGCTTGATCACCAAACGGGGGCCGGCACGGTCTAAGCATCAACAATTGATGGGAAAATGATGGGAACTCAGTACCCGTCTATGTATTTGAAAACCCAGGAGCTTTTAACCTGTCTAAAGCAATCGGCGAAGACGTTGCGACAGCTGTTGAGGGTGAATACTTGCCCGTCCGGTCAGGCTGGCCTATGCGTCTGTTTAGGCAGGATTGCTCAATCGGTCCACCACAGTGTTTGTAACGAAGGAGATAGTGGAGCGTGTTTTGCAAAATTTGGATTTGGTGCGCAGGCTGTGCTTGTTAGAACGGGGCACAGATTGGGGCATCTGCGTTAAGTGCGGCCGGCGCCAATTGGGTATAGCATATTTGGAACGCAGGCAAAGAACTACTGACAAGGTAGCTGGATATCGCTATCATCTTTCCCGCCCAATCTCTACCCGGCAGAGACAGGCGGAACGAACGAAGGGCAGAACTGTGGCGGAACCCGTTGCTAAAAATGGCTGGGCGCAATGCCTTGCCTGCCACCCAAAATAACACGTTCAAACGGTGATGATACTTGCACCCTAACGCAGGCTTGTGATGCCTAACGTACTAATAAAAATGCCCCGAAATTGTCGAGGCATTTTATTGATAACTAATATTCCTAACTAGGGCAGAATCCTATCTACAGGAATGATGTTGAACTTATCGCCGCCAATGAGATTACCCAGTTTGGCACCGCCCAAATTAAGGGCCCCGCCGCCCAAGCTGCTAAGGCCACCTTTTAAAACTGAGCCGGCATCCAATTTTCCGGGCACTACATGCTTCCTGAGGATGTTTGCCAAATTACCAATGTTTTCTGGTTTGGTTAAATTGGAAAGCGCACCCGCCCCCAAAGCGTTGAAAGCGCCATCATTGGGTGCCAAAAGGGTAAAGGGCTTATTTAATGCGCCACCCAAAAGCTTGCCCAAACCAGGCGTCTGCAGCACTTTGGCAATGGTGCCTAAATTGCCGGCTCCGGTCAAGGCGCTTATCAACGGCGATGCCGCACCTAGCACACTTGCACCGGATCCACAGCGTACAAAAAACGTGGTTGTCATTACAGCCACCAACAACAAACTCATAGTAACTTTCTTCATATTTCAAAATTTTTGGCAAAATAACAGGGCGCGGTTAAAAGGATTAGAGCTTTAACTTAACAATAGTATCGTTCAACTGGGCTGCCGCTTCGCTTGCCACACCCAGGTGAAAAACCATACGTATGGCCTGCGGTGCCATAGCCAGCACCAGTACGCCGGCTGCTTTCAGTTGCTCCACCACCGTGGCCGCCGCTACGGCTTCCGGCAGTTCAAAAATTACGATATTAGTTTCCACCGGCAGCACCTTAGCCACCCAGCTTTGCTGCGCAAGCACCAATGCCGTAGCCTGGGCATGCGCATGATCTATGGCCAATTGGGGCAAATGGTTTTCCAATGCATACAAACAGGCCGCTGCCAAATAGCCGGCCTGCCGCATGCCACCACCCAGCACCTTTCTGATGCGGCGGGCCTTTTGCACCAGTACCTCATCGCCCAACAGCACACTTCCCACGGGTGCACCCATGCCCTTGCTGTAGCAAACCGAAATGCTGTGGAATACCTGGCCATACTGAAGCGCCGTTTCGGGCTTAGCTACCAAGGCATTCCACAAGCGGGCGCCATCTAAGTGCAATGGCAGTCCGTGGCGGCGGCAAACGTCGGCAATACGCTCTATTTCAGCAAAGTTGTAGCAAGCCCCACCGCCGCGGTTAACCGTGTTTTCTAAGCTTACCAAGCTGCTGGGCGCTTTGTGTATGTCGTTTGGGTTTATGGCGTTTTCTACCTGCGCGGCAGTTAGCCGCCCCTGCTCTCCATGCAAAAGCCTTACCGAGCACCCACTGTTAAAGGCAATCCCTCCTGCTTCATATTGGTAGATATGGCTCAACTCGTCGCAAATAACCTCTTGCCCCGGCTGTGTGTGGCATTTTATGGCTATTTGGTTGGTCATGGTTCCACTGGGGCAAAACAAACCAGCGGGCATACCAAAATAAGCAGCCGTTTGGGCTTCCAATGCCAGCACGGTCTCGTCTTCCATAAATACATCATCGCCCACTTTGGCCTGCATCATGGCATCCAACATGGGGCTAGTGGGCTGTGTAAACGTGTCCGATCGTAATTCTATCATAAAAATAAATTAAAACGAAGCAGGGCTAACCAGGTTGGGCCGCCATGGCCATTTGTATTTGCTGATTTAACCGCAACAAGGTCTCGCTGCTCACCGTGGCGCTGTGCTGCACGCTGTGTATGGTGCTGGCCAGCAGTTCGGCCTCGTGCAAGGGCATGCCCGATTTTGCCGAAAAGCTGTTTACAAACTGCTCATCGTATCTACCCGGATGCATGAGGTATTTCTGGTGCAGCCAATCGTTGAAGTACACCAGCATTTTTTGGGCTATGTTATGATTGTCTTTCCTATTAAAGTAAAGGCGGGCAATGGTTTGCGAAAATTCTAAGCTGGTATTGGTATTGGGCTTGAGCAGCGCAATTTTGCGTTGCGCCCTAAACAAATTGGTGACAATCCACGCCAAGGCAGCCAGCAGCAGTACCAACATGGCCATGCGCAGGTGTGGGTTAGCCATAATGCTACTCAAAAGCGATTGGCTTTTGTCTTGACGAAAAGGGTAGCGCCTATAAAAATCATCCCAAACCGGGCTGGCGGCCGTTTGGGGTAGATAACTCAACAGGTTTAGGGCGTATTGATGGTTTTGGCCCTGAAGCAGAAAATAGTTTGTAAAGGCGGCCGCATTTGTAGCCAACACCAATTCACCTTTTCCAAGTTTCACCCTAATGGCGTCGGGCGTTTCATTCTGCCCCCTACTTAGCCAGTTAAATGGCAGCGTGCTGTCGTTTTCCAGTTGCCGGTCAAGTGGATAGTAATAGAATCCATACTTGGCACTTTCGCCCACCACCGTATCCGACCATGTTTTGTAGGTGTCTTTCATGCCTCCAGAGCGTCTAAAGTCAGTGTAAACCTGCTCTACATCAAGGCCGAATTTATCTAAGATGTTGGCAGAAAAACTATTGCTTACCAGCAGCAACACATTACCCTGCTCCACAAAATCTGCCATGGCGTCTGCTTCCGACTGCCATATTTTAAGTGCTGGGGCCACCGCACAGTACACCTGTTTATTACCATAGCCAGCTTCGTCCGCCTGGTTTTGTTGCCTGTACCAGCGGTCAAAGGGTCTAATATTAGTGGTAATGGTGGGGTTATCAAACACCTGCCGGTAAAAGTATTGAAACACACAAGCGCCCATGGCCGCAGAATCGCTTGCAGCCAGGGTTAGCGTTGGGTCAATAAGCGGCTTGCTGTCTTTTTTACCGCAGGCAACGCCTAGTAAAATGACCATGGCCACAAATGCCAAATGCAGCTGTTTTGGAACGCCAGCCCAAACACTTGCAATGGAGCCAACGCGAATATGGTAGTGGTTTTGGCTTAGGTCCATTGGTTCCAAAACGTTTTATAATCGGCTTGCAAGGACTCGAATTGCGCTTTTTGGAGCACATATTCACCAAACCAGATAAATTCATAAGCCAGCGTAAGCGCAGCAAATTGGCTTTTGGCCAGTGGGGCACTAAGCTCTTGCTGATATTGCTGGTTTGTTTTCTGTGGCGCCAGTGTTACAAGACCGCGCTGACCAAGTTTTTGAAGGGTAAGCAAGTAAAGATAACGGGTGGCTTGCCTATAGTTGCCTGCCGCAATACTCTCTTCAATTTGCCACTCGGGCGGCGGCCTTTCAAAAGCCTCAGCATCAGTTGCCTCGGCTTTTGCCAAGCGCTGATTTCGTAAAAACAAACTGGAGCCGCCAAATAGGAGCGTATAAGCCAGCCAAGCAAGGGCTCCTAGCGCAAGCAGCCATCCCAATACTTTTAAAATTGAATAGTCAAACGCCGGCGCATCGTTGGTAGGCTGGGATGTGGATGCAGCGGGTTGATTGAGGGTCCTAAAAAAGCTATCGGCATAACGCATATAGGCAAAAGCCCGTTGCTGCTTAATGGCGTTTAGGCTATCCAATGGAATAGTACGCACCACAATTGAATCGAATGCGGTATCTGATTCCTCTGATTCTTCCTCATCTTCTTCGGTGTCCTCGTAGCCAACAGCCGATTCCACACTATCTTCTTCGGTAATCATACTAGTGTCCGCAGCCGGGGCGGGCACAGCGTTTTGCAAGCCACTGTTGCTGCGCTTGGGCGGCGGCTGCTGTGCAAAGCCAGCCAAGCCCAACGCCAACAGCATTATTATTATGGTGGCGGTGCGCATTATACTGGTTTTGTAGAAATAAATGGTGAATGGGCGCTGGTGAGGCCTTGGCGGCGGGCTACCACGCGGGGATTCCACACAAAATACCAACCAATAAGCCACAAACTAAGCAAAAGCATCACTACGGTAAGCCAAATGGGAAGTCCTACGGCATCGGTATTGCTAAATGTGTTGCTTACCAAATAAGTAACATAGCTTTCTAAAAATGCCGCCAGCACAAAAAAGGGCACCAAACAAATCACAATTTTTACCGCATCTTTTACCGCTATTTTAAACGACTGAAACCTACTATAAGTGCCCGGAAACAACCATCCACTACCCAATATAAGCCCCGAAGCCCCGGCAATGACTATGGCAGATATTTCAATGATTCCATGCATCCAGATAACCAATAGCGACTGCAAACCCAAACCCTTTGCAAAAAACATGTGCTCGAAAGCGCCAATCATGACGCCGTTAAAAAACAACACAAACAAGGTACCCACACAAAACACAATGCCCGATAGAAATGCTTGAAACGCCACCCTAATGTTGTTGAAAGCGATGCGCACAAACATGGTAAACTTGTCATCGTCGCGGTACACCCCAAAGGGATCGCCTTTGGTAATGTTTTCTTCGGTCATGGCTACATAGTCATCTCCCAAAATGCCTTTTACAAACCCATCATCGCGGGCCGATGATATGGCACCTATGGCCACGCAGCTTACAAAAAAAATGGTGGTAAATGCGAGCGTCCTGCGGTGCTTGTACAGTACCAGTGGCAAATCGGTTAGCCAAAAGCTCCAGAGCTTTGCAAATTTCTCCTTTTTGTTGCGGTATATTTTTTGGTAAATGCCAGTAGCAATGCCGTTAATCCAACGGGTAACCTTGCTTTGCGGATAAAAAGTGCGGCTGTAGGCCAAGTCGTCGAGCAGGGTTATAAACCGCTCAGCTTGAACATCGGGGTCGTTGCTGGGCTCGTTTTGGTAAGATTCCCACTTTTCGGCGTTGCGTTTTATAAATAAGGCCTCTCGCATGTAGAGCGTGAAAATAGCAACAATTACAAATACAAAAAAAATGCTGTGGTATTTTTTAGCTGAAAAGGCAGGCAAGCCTATACAGACGGTGCCATCTTGGGTATAAGGCACAAAAAAACCCGGCATATACCGGGCATTTTGTAGTTGCGAAGGCAGGGATCGAACCTGCGACCTTTGGGTTATGAGCCCAACGAGCTACCGCTGCTCTACTTCGCGATGTATGGTTAAGTGTTATTAAATAACACATTTTCTTTAATCGGATTGCAAAAATAGGGGAACGGACTGATGTAACCAACTTATTAGTTTATTTTTTTAACAGTGCTGGCTCCTGATGAACTTACCTCGCGCAAACTGCCGGCACCTCTATACTTCACATCGCTGCTACCGCTAGCCTTTACCTTCATTTCTTTTTGCACGGTAATGTTCACATCACTAGCACCCGAAGTATTGATTTCGCAAAAATCTGTTTCCAGTTCAAATGCCTTTACATCGCTGCTGCCGCTGAGGGTAATTTTAGCTGTGGTTGCCTTGCCACGAAGCTGAAAATCGCTGCTGCCATGCGCCTCTAAACGCAAATTGGTGATCCTTAAATTACCTCTAAAATCGCTACTACCGCTCAGCTCAACAAACAAATCGTCCGCTCTCAACTGGTCATCAATAAATACATCGCAGGCACCGCTGACTTTTATTTTATTGAGCGTGGGTAAAGCAATGTACACACGCAGGTCTTTACCACCCCACTCCATGCCCTTGGTGTTGAAGCCAACATACAAAACGCCGTCTCGCACTTCGGTGGTTATAAACTCAACCGAACTGGGCTTGCTGGCACTTACGGCAACGGTGGTGGTAGGCGCCTGACTAATATACACGTTAAAAGAACCGCCTACTACAATACCGCTAAAAGACCCTGTGGTACGCAGTTGGGCATTGGGGTCGGCAATGGTACGTTGCGCAAATAGCTGGTGGGTACTGCCATGCAAAATGAGAAGCAAAAGAGTAGTTAGAATCGTTTTCATGTTTTTTGTGTGCGGGCTAAAGCCTGCTTAGTTTTTTGTGTATAATGGTTTTCTACCGAAAAAAAATCCATGTGGAGTATCCCCCATCATTTGGGGCTATTGCTTTCGAGGTTAATACTTGTCAACTCTATCATTGATGGCTGCTGTCAATAACCAGCCTTTTTTGTAAAGTCATTTGGTTTGTGGTGATATAAAAACTGTTTTTTTAACATGGCGGTATCGTAAACTAAGTGCTTTCCAATTTACTGCGGCACTACGTGAATCTTTCGTGTTCTTTCAAGAATGGCTTTGGCTGCTAATACGGCTAAGCTTCATTCCCTTGTGTTGTTTGAAACGGCCACCCAAAAAAAAAGTTACAAATTATTTTTTTGATTTCGTCAAGTCGATAGCTTTGCACTTTATGCCCGGGGTGTTTTGGCAATGCCATTACTGAGAATAACCCGTTGAACCTGACAAGGATAATACCTGCGTAGGGAAGGCGCTTCTGACCGATATGGCTTAGGCTGTTTTGGGCACTGCGGGCAACACATTTTAAAAAGTTACCCGCGTTATGAAACACTTTCTGACATTTTTTGCAGTTTTAGCAGGCACAACATTGGCCGCGCAACACAGGCTCGAGTTGACAATTTGGGGAAATGGCAGCCCGCTAGAGGGTGCTACAGTGGCCGTGAGTGGCGGCATAAACACCCGTGTAGTGGCAGCTACCAACAGTTATGTATGGCCAAATTTGCCACAGGGCCGTTATCGTATAAATGTGAGCTACATGGGTTTCGAAAGCTTTGACAGCAGCGTTTTACTACCGTGTGCGCCCATTTTGGTGGTGTTGAAACCCAACAACAACGTGTTGCAACATGTGGAAGTAAAAGCCATTAGGGCTGGCGAGGCTGCCCCCTTTGCCAAAACCAACCTTAGCAAAACCGATATTGAAAAGGCCAATTTGGGAACCGATATCCCTTTTATGCTAAACCAAATACCCGGCGTGGTGGTAAGCAGCGATGCAGGAAACGGTGTGGGGTACACCGGCCTGCGCCTGCGTGGAAGCGATGCCACCCGCATCAATGTTACTTTAAACGGCGTACCCTACAACGATGCTGAAAGCCAAGGCACTTTCTTTGTAAATATGCCCGACTTGCTCAGCAGCATCAACAGCATTCAGGTGCAGCGTGGTGTGGGCACCAGCAGCAACGGCCCAGGTGCATTTGGCGGCGGCATTAGCCTAAGCACGGGCGAGTACAACACCAGTTCATACACCAACCTCAACTTAGGCGTTGGCAGCTTTGGCACTTACAAGCAAACCCTAAAGTACGGAAGCGGCCTTTTGGGCAAAAAGTTTACCATTGATGCACGGCTAAGTCGTATTGTTAGCCAAGGCTTTGTTGACCGGGCAAGCAGCAATTTACTAGGCGCATACCTTAATGTGGCCTGGTGGGGAAAAACGAGCAGCCTGAGGTTTGTGTTTTTGCCAGGCAAGGAAACCACCTATCAAGCCTGGTATGGCATACCAGAAAGCGATTTGCGCACTAACCGCACCGGCAACAGCGCGGGTACCGAGAAACCCGGCAGCCCCTATGCAAATGAAACCGACAACTATCAACAGCGCCACTACCAGTTGATTTACACCAAAAAGTTGGGCGGACAAGCCGTGTTTAACAGCACTTTCTACTTAAGTACCGGGCAAGGCTACTATCAACAGTATAAGGCCGGGCAAATGCTCAGCAATTATGGCTTGCCACCCATTATTACCAGCGGTGGTCCGGTGGCCCAAACCGATCTTGTGCGGCAACTCTGGCTTAAAAACAATCTGTTTGGACAAACTTTTTCCTTACAAAAAAAGTACAAAAGCGCAACCATTACTGCGGGCGGCAATTGGAGCATTTACCCTGGCCGGCATATTGGCGAAATAATTTGGAGTGAAGCCAACCCCCGGCTGGCACACCAGTGGTATAATTTGAACGCCCGTAAAACCGATCTTAGCACATTTGTAAAAGTAGAACAGCCACTGGGGAAGATTTGGAACCTATTTGCCGATGTGCAGTACCGCCATGTAAAATACCGAATCGATGGCTTTCGCAACAATCCCGACTTGTTCCTCAACAATGTGTACAATTTTGTGAATCCAAAACTGGGCCTTGGCTTCAAAAAAAACAACCTCAGCGGCTTTGCCAGTTATGCTGTAGGCAACAAAGAACCTAACCGCGACGATTTTGAGGCCGGTGCCAACCAACAACCCCTGCGGGAACAACTGCACGACATTGAGCTAAACCTACAGCACCGGCAGCTGCTTAAAGGCCTGCAAGCAGGTATTACGCTTTATGGCATGTTTTACAAAGACCAACTGGTGCTTACCGGGCAAATTAATGATGTGGGCGCATACGCCCGCACAAACACACCACACAGCAACCGCCTTGGTGCCGAGCTAGAGGCTAAGTATCAGCACAAGAAAATTGCACTGCACTACAACCTAAGCCTAAGCAGAAACCGCATTAAGGGCTTTACCGAATTTATTGACGACTATGACAATGGCGGACAATTAACCGTGGAACACCGCAATACACCCATCAGCTTTTCGCCAGGTGCAGTTCAATACCTATCGGTTGGCTACCAACCCTTTGGCAAGTTTTCCATAGAAGGCATCAATAAATATGTTAGCCGGCAATTTCTCGACAATACGGGCAACAAGCAGCGAAGCCTGAACTCGTTTTGGACCACCGATTTTAGAATAAGCCATATGATTACCCCAAAAAAAATACTAAAACAAATTCAACTGGTGCTGCAATTAAACAATGTGTTTAACGCACAATACGAGCCCAATGGTTATACGTTTAGTTATTTTGCCGCAGGCCAAACCGTAACGGAAAATTTTTACTATCCCATGGCAGGCAGGCACTTTATGGCGGCAGTAAATTTTGCGTTTTAGTGTGCTCAACGCCATACCAGCTTGGCGCTAAACCCGGAGCAACCTACAACCTTTGATTGCGGCAATGGGCCTAGACAGATGCTCGTTATTGAATTGGAAGAATCGACTAAAAATGGTTGGTGTATAAAATAATTCGTCCGTTTGAAAACATAAGCATGAAGCGCTATTAAGGCCAAATCCACTCAAAAATAAACACCAAAAAAGCCTGGTTGATTATTCCACGCTTTGTGCGTTTGCGGCACCATGTAATTTTGTCACCAACCAAAAGCAATTATACGGTACGCCGCAAATGAGCAGCATCATTACCCCAAACACCAATTGGGATTGTGGTAAAAACCCTCTTTTAAAATTGTGGGCATTGTAACCAGCGGCGACGTGCCGTTGCCATGTGCCAAGGTTAAACACCTGATGTGTAAATCTGCAGTATCATAATCAGTTCTTTAGCTAAAGTAATGGCTGGCCTTTGCAGGTGCAAGCTACTTGGTGCGGGCGTAATCAAATACCAATTGGCAAAACACTTTTACGCCATTGTCTAAATTAGCATCGCTTATCATAAAGTCGGGGGTGTGGTGCGGCGGTGCCTTGGCGGGGTCGTTGCCTTTTGGCATGCCGCCATAGTACAAAAACAAAGCGGGGGCTTTAGTGCCGTAGTAAGAAAAATCTTCGGCGCCGGTTACCCATCGCGTGGGTTCTACATTGGCTTTGCCCACTGCTTTTTCAAGCGACGGCAGCATTTTAGTTAGCAGTTCAGGGGTATTGTATGTAACCAGCGTTTTTGAGTCAATTCTTACCTCCGCCGTGGCGCCATTGGCGGCGGCTATGCCCTTCGCCATTTTCTCAAGTCGGGCATGCACGTCTTTTTGCATATCGCTATCGAGTGTGCGAATGGTACCCGACAATACAATTTGTTCGGGAATAATATTTTCCCGAACACCACCGGTTATTTTACCCACGGTAATAACCACAGGTGCTTTAGTAATGTCTTGCTGCCTGCTTACAATTTGTTGCAAGCCATTTACAATTTGCGCGCCTACTGCCATTGGATCTATACCCAACCAAGGCTGCGACCCATGGCTTTGCTTGCCATTTACGGTTATGAAAAACCAGTCGGCACTGGCCATAAAAGGCCCCGATTTATAAAAAACCTTTCCTTCTTCAATCCAGCTTTCAATGTGCATGCCAAATACAGCATCTACTTTGGGGTTGTCCATCACCCCTTCTTTTACCATTAGGGCAGCACCACCCTCTTCGCCTTCGGGCGGGCCTTCTTCGGCTGGCTGAAAAATAAAGACTACTGTACCCGGCAACTCGTTTTTTAGTCCCGCCAATACTTCGGCTGTACCCATTAGCATGGCCACGTGCGCATCGTGCCCGCAGGCATGCATCACCCCTACGGCTTGGCCATTATAAGTGGTGGTGGTGGTTGATTTATAAGGCAAATCGTTACGCTCGGTTACGGGCAGGGCATCCATATCGGCACGTAGGGCTACAACAGGGCCGGGCTTTGCACCTTTCAGCACCCCTACCACACCAGTTTTTGCCACCGGAAATCGCACTTCTATCCCCAGTTTTCTTAGGTGCGCTGCAATCATTTCACCAGTCATAAACTCCCGGTTTCCAAGCTCGGGGTTTTGGTGAATCTGCCGGCGCCAGGTTATCAGCTTAGGTTTTACTTGCGCTATAAGACCAGCCGTTTTAGAGGGTAGATCTTGCGCTTGTGCCGCCATAGAGGCACCAGCCACTATGGCCAGCAGTAGGGTTAGGGGTTTCATCATGTAGCTTCAATTTTTAATAAATATATACCATTTTCAATACTTTCTTTGGCCGCCAACGCTGCTTGACCAAAACCAAAACACTTCCCTCACGCAGATTGACATCCTTACCACCGGCAATCCCATTCTAGGCTTTTGTAATTACAACCATGTAGATACAAGGCTACTTGAATTCTTATCCCCTTGTTGCGGCGTAGAATTCTGTTTGCACATATACCCCACCAATGTATTTTTTTGGTGCGGGTGTCTCTTCAAACAAACATCTAAGCGGCGTAGTTTTTTCTTTTTTGGCGCCCAATCCCAAGTAGGGTTTCTGAAGCCCAATCCCTTTGGCAAGTCATTATTCTTGATACTCACCATACTCGGCGCGCAACACGTCCGAAATTTCGCCCAAGGTACAGTGCTGCTCTACAGCCGTTATTACCAACGGCATCAGATTACTGCCATCCCTTAGGGCTTGGCCAATGGCAGCCAAAGCAGCCGTTACAGCGTCGGCATTTCTATTTTGCCGCAGTGTTGCTAATTTTCTGGATTGGTCTTGCCTAATGCTATCGTCAATTTTAAAGCCGGGTATCGGCGTTTCCGCATCTATGCCAAACTGGTTAACCCCCACCACTATTTTTTCGCCAGTTTCTATACCACGCTGGTATTCAAAGGCACTTTTGGCAACAAAATGGGATCGTCGAAATCGTGTCGATACACCCCGTATCAAGGCACGACTAGGATGATACTGTACATCGTCTTTAGCTTCCAATTCTCCTAAAACAGCAAAGACATGTTCAAAACAAGTCATCCCTCGTTCTGCAAACGCTAAAATAGTATTTTCATAAATAGCTATCGTCGGTTGTAATTGCAACAAATCAATTAGGTCCCAAATCAACATAACAGTCTCATGGGAACCCGCCTTGGCAGCGGCGGCTGTTATCAATTCTAAAGTGGCCATATCAACTTGGTAGACACTTTGGAAAGATCTTTCTTTGGTAGCAGTAGTAGTAGTAGTAGTAGCAGTGCTATTGCTTTGTTGTTGTTCTTCTTCTTCTTCTTCGTATCGTTTGTGTTCACGTTGAAGTAAATATTGGAGTGATTCCAAGATTGAATGTGTTGCTGCTAAATCGGTATAGGGATATAATATTTCTAATACTTTCATAACAACCGATGGATCCTTGGGATCATAATTTAATACAATAGCCATACGATGCAAAACATGATGCCAGGGCAAATCCCGCCGTCGATTATAGGACAAATGGGCTAACAAATGTTCTAAATATTGTCCTTGATCCATCACAGGATATTGATGTGATAACATGTAATAGTATATCCGAGATGTTACGGGTCCTCCTGTTTTTGTTGTTGTTGTTGTTTGTTTCCAAAAATGGAAAACATTGTGTGTTTGTGTGTGTGTGTGAGAGAGATCAAAAAAGGTTGGTAACATCCACATCAAGCACAATTAAATTTGCCACCAAATTTAATCAAAAGAAATCAAAAATCAACAACTACTATTATTTTACGACAAAAACAAAACAAAACAAAACAAGACACATACAGACAAACATAACAACACACACAAACATATACACACATACAACAGAAAAACACAACACGACAAAAGAAAAA
>RDXD01000363.1 GCA_004292575.1 Bacteroidota bacterium | reverse complement strand
ACGTCATTTAACCCATCGCCATTGGGCGTAAAGCCAGTTGGTACAAAAATGGAGGGTGCTGTTTTAAATACCCTGACCAATATATCGTCCGTAGCGTTGCATCCCAAAGTGTTGGATGCTCGTAAAACAAGCCGCACCACGTCTTCGCCGGACAGCGGCCCATCGGGTCGAATACCCGCAATAGGGTCCAGTACGTTGGCATTGTTGAGGATGTTGGCAGGGGTCCAGCTATAAACGCTGCCATTGGTTGCGCCGTTAAGCTGTAAGGGTTGGTTTACGACTATACTCGTATCGCGGCCCGCGTTCACAACTATTTTGGGGGTTACGGTTACCACCACCACATCGGTTGCGGGCTTGGGGCAACCTAAAGTATCGGTTACCCGAAGTGTAAATGACGTGGTTTGTGTGTTGTTGGTTGTGGTAAAAAGTTGCGTACTGTTTCGCGTAAAGGTCGCAGGACTCCACTGCCAGGTGCTACCATTGGTGCTGCCGCGCAAAAAAGCAGGTTCGCCAAAGCAGATGGTGGTATCCAAGCCCGCATTCACAAGCGGGTAAGGTACAGTACGTATGGTCACACTGTCGGTGGCAGGGCATTTGCCAAGGTTGGCCAGCACTGTGTAGGTAGTAGTGGCATTGGTGGGGGTTGCTATCGGGTTTTTTATATTCGGGTTACTAAGCGAGCCTTGCGGGCTCCATCTAAATCCCAGGCCTTGTGTGGTGGGCCTCAGTTGGGCGGCATCGGTGCGGCAAATGGTGGTATCGGGCCCAGCATCCACAGTAATAAAGTCCAGTACGTTTACCCGTATCGAATCCACGCCCACGCACCCGCGGTCGGCTAAAGTTACCCGGTAAACGGTGGTTGTAATGGGAAAAACAGTGGGCGTGGCCGTATTGGCATTTATAATTCGAGTATTGGGGAGCCAACTAAAGCTGCCGGTTCCAAGGGCCACAAGCGGCAAGCTGTCGATGCTGCAAATCAACGTATCGCGAAACGGCAGGCGCAGCAGTGGTTTGTCAAGCACAGCCACATCCAGCCGCAAGGTATCTAAGCAGCCTTTAGAGGTGCCTACCTCCAACTCGGCTTTGTAAACCCCAGGTGTTGAATAGGAGTAACTGGTATTCCTAAGTCTGGATGTATCGTTGGTGGCCGCGGGGTTGCCAAAGTCCCATCGCCAATAATTTACAGTGCCAAAAGCAGCGGTACTGGCATCAGCAAACAAAAAAGGGTTTAGAAAGCAGGCCCCGTCTAACCGTACAGCCGGGGTAAAGCCCGGAAAAATCCTAACCGTGGAAAATGCACTGTCGGCACAGCTACTGGCGCGGTTTACCACCAGTTTTACCCTATACACGCCAGTGTCGGGATAAGTAAAGCTGGGCGTAGGTGCAGTGCTGGTATCGCCCGATTGGCCAACCACGCCAAAGTCCCAATAATAGCTCACCACGGCGGGCGAGGCCGATAGGTTTTCAAAGGCCACAGTGTAGTTTTGGCAGTTGGTTAACGTTTCGGGCAATTGCGCACCTACCAAGGTACATGGGGCTACATTCACGTGTAGTTCTTTTCGGGTTACCGCTATGGGTTGTCCATTACGAAATTCGCGAACTGTAACTGCAACCACGTACTCGCCAGACGTATTCGGACTGATGCCCGTGATGATGCCGGTTCTGCGGTTGATGCTTACACCGGTGCCAAAAGCGTTGAGGTCGGAAAAGCCTGAGTTGTAAGGAAGTGGGGGATAGGGCGGAGGCAGGCTGATGGTTGGGCTTGGATTGCTTTGGCCTGCACCGTTAAGTGCAGCAGTAAACTCGTATGTCAGCGAGTCGCCATCGGGGTCAATAGCACTATAGTCCAACTCAAAGCTGCTGTTAAAGCAAACCACCACGGTGTCCCGCTCCGAAAACACTGGGCTGCTGTTTTTGGGCCCGTCTTGCGCAAACCGGGTGCCGGGCACCTGCATGGTGTAGGTGTTGCCCAACGAGTTGGTAGGCGGGGTTATGTTCACGATGCCCGATATGCGACAGCAACGCTGAAAGCTGGCTGTATAGCCCGCCGCGGACGCGGGAAGCTCAACCGTGCCACGGTACTCCAGTATCACATAGCAAACCCGTGGCCGGGGATTAATACACTCGTTAAAACTGGTTTTGTCGAGATTGTACTGCCGCAGTAGGGTTGCTGATGCACTGAGCAAAAAAGAGTTGTCGGCATTTCGGAAAAAGCTAATGGTGATCTGGGTGTCGTTTTGTCCAGGATTGGGCGTATTACAATCGCGATACACCTTAACCACAAAATTGTATATCGGTCCATTGTTTCCCTCCCGCACATATTCGTAGTACATCCAGCCTCCTTTTATGTGCAGTGCTTGCCCATATAAACTTGCCAGCAAAAAGGCTGCCAAAAGCGCAATGGTTTTGGGTATGGTTGGTGGCTTAAACAATTCGGCTGGTGTAATATTATGGCGGAAGTTATGCATTCTAACAACACCAAATGGGGTGCCAAGTTTAATCGTGGTCTCAATGACCTTTAGTTTTTCTGTTGGAAGGGTTTGTTGTTCAGTCAACAGCGGGGCATTTGTCTATGGCATTGCCTTCCGGCGGTGTTTTTTTCACTTCAACTCATGCAACATCTTCACCTGTCTATTGCTTTCAAATTTGTTAAAAACGTTTTTTTTAACCCCTAAGTGAAATGTCCAATCACTTTCGTTGGCTTGCTATGTAGTGCTTAGTGGACGGTTCCTTCGCCGCCATTTGCTGTGCAGTCATTCAAAAAATCCAATAACGTTTGGTTCAGCGTTTCGGTTGCTTCCCACATGCTCATGTGCCCCACATCTTGCATTATTTTCACATGGGCCACCTTGGGTAGTGCTGCTTGCTCAAGCACATCGGCCTTAGGTGCCGCTAGGTCTTCTGTCCCCATCACAAACAGTACCGGTATTTCTAACTTTGTCAATAGACTGCTTTGGTCGGCTCTAGTCATCATGGCCCTGTAGTACGCCACGGCATACCTTGAGTCAAATGTTTTGGAGGCTTCTACCAGCGCTGTTATGCGCTCCCCTTGGTATTGAGCAAACAGCTTGCCAAACAAGCCGGGTATGGATGTTCGTAAAAACGCATAAGTGCCATTTTTAAGCATGAAAGCCATACCCTTTTGCCGGGTTTCCTTTTTGGCATTGCTATCGGCAAAGGCTGTAGAGTTTACCAAGCCTAGGCCGAGTAGGGTTTGCTCTTTTTGTGCAGCCATGCAAAGCGCCACGTAACCACCCATGCTGTGGCCAAGCACCACAAACCTTTCTTTGGTAATCTTTAGCATCAGTGCTTGGCAAGCGCCAGCAATTCCATCAATACTGCTTGCTAAGACCGCCACGGCGTCGGCTTCAGTTTGCCTTGCCGATAGGCCCGAGCCCGGTAGATCGGGTAT
>RDXD01000362.1 GCA_004292575.1 Bacteroidota bacterium | reverse complement strand
TAGCAACAACCAAAATGTGGTGCTAAAACGACTGACCTATATTACCATAGCCCTGCAGATACCGGTTTTGGTAGCCAGTATTTATGGCATGAATGTGCCGCTACCATTTCAATCCTCGCACTATGCATTTTACTTTCCGGTGCTGGTATCGTTGGCACTTGGCTTGTTGCTGGCATGGTACTATGTTGGCAAAAAACGGGGTAAAAACTAGGCCGTTGAGCATCCACCGCAAGCAATTGTTTTTTTTAAAGGACTATAAAAACTCATCAAGGTACAATATGACAGTAACAACGTTTGATTTTGGAATGATTGGATTGGGTGTAATGGGTCGCAACCTGCTGCTAAACTTTGCCGACAATGGCGTGGCTGCTGCCGGCTACGACACCCGGCCCGAAGCCTGTGCCGCTTTAGAGGCCAATGCCACGGCAGGCACAATGGTTAAGGGCTTTACCAACCTACCCGCTATGGTGGCCGCACTTAGCAGCCCAAAGTTGGTAATGCTGTTGGTGCCGGCCGGCCAACCTGTGGACGATGTGTTGGCCACCCTTAGCCCCCTGCTGCAACCCGGCGATGTAATAATCGACGGCGGCAACAGCCACTTTAGCGATACTACCCGGCGCTCGAAGATGCTGGCGCCCACGGGCATACACTTTGTAGGCATGGGCGTAAGTGGTGGCGAGGAAGGTGCCCGCCGAGGCCCCGCTATGATGCCCGGTGGCGATTTGCAGGCTTGGCAAACCTTGAAACCCTTGCTGGAACGCATTGCCGCAAAAGCCTACGACGCGCCCTGCGTGGCTCACATGGGCAGCCACGCCGCAGGCCACTATGTAAAAATGGTGCACAATGGCATTGAATATGCCATCATGCAAATTATTACCGAAATATACGACGTGCTAAAACGCGGCTATGGCATGAACAACAGCACCCAACACCAGCTGTTTGCCGAGTGGAACACGGGACGACTGCAAAGCTACTTGGTGGAGATAACAGCCGATATTTTGGCCACCCCCAACCCCGATGGCATGGGCTATTTGGTTGACTTTATACTTGACAAAGCCGGCAGCAAGGGAACCGGCAAATGGACCAGCCAAACAGCCATGGATTTGGGTGTACCCATCCCCAACATTGATATTGCCGTAAGCATGCGCCAAATGAGTGCCTTTAAAACCATGCGGGTGGAGGCTGCGGCCTTGTTTGCCCCAACGGCACCACCACCCACCGCCGATGCCGAAATGGCCAAAACCCAGGCAGAACAGGCCCTTTATGCGGCCACCATTATAGCATATGCACAGGGCCTGCACCTGCTACAGGTGGCCAGCAAAGACCTTGACATGCAAATACCCATGGCCAACGTGGTAAAAATATGGCGGGGCGGTTGCATTATTCGAAGCCTGTTGCTCAACACCATATACCCCTTGTTTGAGCAAAAACCACAGTTGCAAAACATGCTGCTAGAACCCGTTATAGCCACTGTGGTGCAGCAGTGTTTACCCGGCTTAAAGGCGGTGGTAAAAACAGGCATCGATTCGGGTATTGCCCTACCCGCACTGCAGGCTGCACTGGCCTATGTGCAGGCCCTCAGCACCCACACGCTACCCATTAATCTGCTGCAAGCCCAACGCGATTATTTTGGCGCCCACACATTTGAAAGGGTGGATAAGCCTGGCACTTTTCATCACCCTTGGACGCAGGACTAAACCCGATGCCCCAACCGTTGGTTTCAAGCCCGCTGACACTGCGCCCGAAAAGATAATTTCAGGCCTTAGTTATCGCCCCGTTGCAAGCACCCCGCATGGGTACCTGTTTTGCACCAAGGCGCATCGCCAGATAAGTGTTTTCTTGTTTTTGCCTATTCTCACACGCTTCAAATGCCTTTTTTTGCACCCCATAGTTATCCCATCTAAAGCCGCTTTTTTATCCAAAAAACTACTTTGCCCAGCATCTTATTTTAAAGGCAATGTGATTTTTTACCGTATTTCGTTTTTTATACAGCTTATAATGGTTAGGTAAATTGGTTTTACCTAACCGCTATTTTTTTCGAACCCCTTGGTTATTACCTCATGGAAAAACACAAACGCCCCTTTAGCAGCCTCATTTTTATTTTTGGCGGCAGTGGCGATCTAAACCAGCGCAAGCTTACCCCTGCCTTATTCAATCTGTTTGTGGACGACTATATGCCCGAGCACTTTGAGGTAGTAGGTATAGGACGCACCGCATATACCAACCATAGTTTTGCAAAACATCTGCACAATGGTGCCCTAAAACACAGCCGCCGCAAGCCCGACGAGGCCAACAATTGGGCCGAATTTGCACAGCACCTTAGCTACCTGCAAATGGATGCCGATGATGAGGCGGGCTACGAAAAAATTGCCGCCATTACAGCCCAAAAAGAGGCCGAGTGGGGCCACCACCCCAATGTGGTTTTTTACTTGGCCGTAGCGCCGCAATTGGTGGCCAGCATTGCGCCCCGGCTGGGCGCCCTAAACATTTGTGCCGATACACGCTGTACCCGCATAGTGGTAGAAAAACCATTTGGCCACGACCTAGAAAGTGCCAAACAGCTCAATAGCACACTCCGCGGCATGTTTGATGAAGAGCAGATTTACCGCATAGACCATTATTTGGGTAAAGAAACCGTACAAAACATTCTGGCACTGCGCTTTGCCAATGCACTGTTTGAGCCCATTTGGAATTCCAAATACATTGACCATGTGCAAATAACCGCCAGCGAAACCGTGGGTGTGGAAGGGCGTGGCGGCTACTACGAGCACAGCGGTGCCCTGCGCGACATGGTGCAAAACCACATGCTGCAATTGATGTGTATGATAGCCATGGAAGCGCCGGTAAACTTTGCCCCCAACGAAATAAGAAATAAAAAAGCCGATGTGCTGCACGCCATACGCAAGTGGCAACCCGATGAAGTGCACGAAAATGCAGTGCGTGGCCAATATAGCCATGGTTGGATGCAGGGGACCGAGGTGCCGGGCTACCGGCAAGAAAAAGGCGTAGCAGCCACTTCGGGAACGGATACGTATGCTGCCGCACGCTTTTTTATTGACAACTGGCGCTGGCAAGGCGTGCCGTTTTATGTGCGCACCGGCAAGCGACTGTTTCAAAAAAACACACTTATCACCATCCAGTTTAAAGAAGCCCCCAGCTTTTCGTTTCCAACCGAAAGCTCGCAAACCTGGCGCCACAACCGCCTCACCATCAGCATTACCCCCGATAGCGAAATTAGGCTGCGCTTTCAAGCCAAGCGCCCGGGGCAGCAGTTGGTACTAAGCCCGGTTGATATGGTTTTTAGCTACAAAGATGCCTATACCGACGAGCACCCCGAACCCGAAGCTTACGAAACCCTGCTGCTCGACATCATGGAAGGCAACCCCACCCTCTTTATGCGGGCCGACCAGGTAGAAG
>RDXD01000418.1 GCA_004292575.1 Bacteroidota bacterium | reverse complement strand
GTGGGAGTTGATGTTGGGCCATTTAAAGGGCGTGGGTTCGCCACGATAGTCGAAGCCGGTCCAAATAAATCCACCCAGCCAAAAATCGTTGTTGGCCGCCAGTTTCCACCAGGTTTCGGCGGTGCTGGCCCACCATGGTGCGGTTATATCTTGGTCGGGCAGGTATGCCCTTATGCTGTCTTTCTCCCATATACCCCGGGTGGTTACGGTGCTACCCATTTCGGTGCCAATAATGGGCTGATTGGGATGGTCGATGTGATAGTCGGCTACGGCAAACTGCCGGTAGTTAAAGCCCCGCACCGGTATCACTTCGTTTACGCCACGGTACACATTGGCCAAATCGGCGGCGTAAGTGCAGGTGCGTGTGGGGTCCAAATCTTTCAACTTTGCCATCAGCGTTTGCGCCATGCGCTTGCCGGTAGAGGTGGTATGCACCCAACCTTCCTCATTGCCAATGCTCCACATAAAAACACTGGCATGGTTGCGGTCGCGCTTTACCAGCCGCTCCAACTGCTGCATGTATTCGGGGCCACTGTTCAGCAGTCGCTGTTCGTCCATCACCAGCATGCCTAGGCTATCGCAGGCATCCAGCAGCTCGGGCGTGGGTGCATGGTGGCTGGTGCGGTAGGCATTGCTGCCCATGCTTTTTAGCAGGCCAATGCGGTAGTATTGCAGGTAATCGGGCAGGGCGCTGCCCAAGCCGGCATGGTCTTGGTGGTTGTTGGTGCCCAGCAGTTTTACCGCCTTTCCATTTAAAAACACACCATTATTTTTTACTTCAATGCTGCGTATGCCAAACCGTAGCCGCTGCTCGTCAAGCACGGTGTTGCCATCTTTTATTTGCACCACAATGCGGTAGAGGTAGGGATTTTGTAAATGCCAAAGTGCTGGATTGAGCACCGTAGCCGTTTGATTAAGCGTAGTGGTAGCCAAGCCGCTAAACTGCACTGGCACCGGCTTGGCGGTAGCCACCATTTTTCCGGATCTATCGGTTACAAAGCAGTGTAATGCAAGGGGGCGGGCGGGTGTACCCAGGTTTTGCAGCGTCGTTTCTATCCTTACGGTCGCGCTGCCGTTTCCCACGGTAGCTGTGGCAAACACGCCATCTTGCACCACATGCGCATTGTGAAAACTATTGAGCCACACGTGCCTGTAAATGCCCGCGCCCTCATAAAACCAGCCCTCGTATTGGGTGGCATCTACCCTTACTACCACCACATTTTCTTTGTCGAAATTTACCACATCGGTTATGTTATAGCTGCATCCCAAATAGCCGCTGGCATTGGTGCCCATAAACACACCGTTCACCCACACTTTGGCATCTCTAAATATGCCATCAAACTGCAGTTGAAATTGACGGCCCGAGTCGGTAGCGGGTATGGTAAAGCGCTTGCGGTACCATCCAATGCTGGTTTCGGGAAATAAGCCGCCAACCGGCTTATAACCATGACTTTCCACGTCAAAATTATCGACGTGGGCAAAGGGCAATTCCACCGCCCAATCGTGTGGCAGCTGTAGGGAGCGCCAGCTGCTATCGTTAAAGCGGGCATCAATGGCGGTGCCAGCGGCGCCCCCAGTTTTTGAATACACGGTTTTTATGCCGTAGTTGAAATCCTTTTCGGGGTGGGCGGCATGGCCAAACGCAAATTTCCAGTTTTGGTCGAAATTTTGGTGTGTGCGGCCTTGGCCAAAACTTTGCTGGCAGGCTAGGGCCACCATCAACATTGCCCCTAACGGTTTTAGCCTATGATACATGGTACTTTAGTTTTTATGTTTTTGGGCTTGCGTTCAACAGCGCTGCCATGGCTATTCCAAAGCCAAAACTGGTACGTTCAGTATTGGTTTGCCATACTGGGCCGGCACTAATTTGCAGCTTTTCTACCCTGCTTACATCTAGTGGCATGCCAACGGCAGCAGCAAAGAAAACGGGTTGCAAGTCGAGGTTGGGTATAGTCAATAGTAATGCTATGGGGCTTAAAATGTGCAAGCTGTATTAAAGCATTTCCCTGCCGTGTTCGAAAGGGAATTCGCCGGAAAAAGGCCGGCTAAAAAATAGAGGCTATTTAAACGCATCCAAAGCTAATGTAGGCCTGCCACTGTTGTCGAAAGCACCCAGCGTGTAACCCTGCCAGTTGCCGTAGCTCTGCGGCTCCCAGTAAAGCACGCCCAAGCCTTTATTGCTGGCTATGCCGCGTGTTTTGGCCATGATATCGTTTAAAAAAGCCCGGCATTCAGTGGGACTATCCCATGGCATCCCCACTTCCAGCACCATCACTTCCTTGTTGTACCGGGCTATCATATCGTTCATATTTTCAAGGCACTGTGCATTGGTAGTAGCCCATCCAGCCACGGTGGCGGGATAGAGGCTCATGCCAATAACGTCGTACTTGGCGCCATGGGTTCTTAAGCCATCAAACATCCAGCGAAACAAGCCATTGTTCCAGCCATTAGACAGGTGTACAATAACCCTAGCCTGCGGAAACACCGCCTTTACGGCATCGTAGCCCACGTTTATCATGGCGGCAAAATTTGCCATATTGGCGTTGCTGTTTGCCGATGCGCGACCCTCGGGCCACAGCATGCCATCGTTGGTTTCGTTGCCCACCTGCACCCACTCGGGGGTTATGTTGTTGCGCTTAAGCTCGTTTAGCACAGCCGTGGTGTGGGTGGTAATGGCAGCCCGCAAACCAGCCTGATCAAGGGAAGCCCATGCGGCTGGCTTGGTTTGCTTGCCTGGATCGGCCCAACTGTCGCTGTAGTGGAAATTAATCATGATGCGCATACCCAAATCTTTGGCCCTAATGGCCTTGGCCAACACATCTGCCGTATTGTTCCAGGCCGGACTTGGGTTTACCCAAACCCGCAGCCTAATGGTGTTCATACCCAGCGATTTCATCAGCGCCATACACTCCATTTCGGTGCCAGCAGCATTGTAAAACTTTCTGCCAACGCTTTCCTGTTGGGTTGTCCAGCTTACATCGGCCCCTTTAGCAAAACTGGCAGAAGGGGGTGGCGGCACCACCACCGGCGGCGGTGTGACGACATTACCGCCGCCGGGTTTGGATTTCTTGCAGCCCAGCATGGCAAGAAAGCATGCCAGAATTAGAAGGCGTTTAAACATGACAAGCAAAATATTTATTGAATGGTATAAGTATAGTTTCCAGCTTTTAAATCGAGTGTTATGGTACGCGAGCCGGCTAATGCTGCTGGCACCACAATATCGGTTCCATTGTAGTCGAGTATTAAATCGGCTCCGGTATCGCCAAAGTTTAAAGCCCAAGCGTTGTTGGCCCTAAACTTAAACACACCAGCTGCTAAATTAGTGGTTACGGTCCACAGGTTGGTTGCTGAATTGTACGTCATGGGCACATCTACTGCCCAGTTGTTTGATGCTGTGGGGGCACTCCCAATTAAACTCCAGCTGGTGCTTGTGCCGCTCCAAGTATTGTTGTTGGTGTTGGCGGTGAGCAAATAGAAGCCCGAATTGGGTACAAACAGATTGCCGGAGGCGCCTGGGGCAAATGTACCCGTAACGTTTGCCCCGGTAACGGTACTGCTGACCCAGCCGTAGTTTACATTGTCCCAGTTGGGGTGGCTTGTAAATTTAAAACTTCGATTGCTGTTAACAATGTTCACATAGCCCTCGTAAATACCGTTGGAGGCCCGCGACGATACCTTGGGAGCCGAAGCAGGATTCCAGCCTTGGTACTCGCCAGGCGCCCATAGTGATGGGTAGTTTACAACCACCAAATAAGGCGTAAGTGCAATGGCAATCACATTTGAGTTAAGGTTTGCAACGGAATCGGTGATGGATGATTTTACCCGTGCTTCCAATTGACCCGCATTATTAGGTGCAAGGCCTAAAATAATGGCCAGTTGATTAAGGTCTCCTACGGTGTATTTTTGATTTGTTCTGTTGCCCATATTTACCTCGCGGGGAGCAGCAAAATTTGTGCCCGCGCGGGCAATTTGTAAGGTGTAGCGCACAGCGGCCTTAAACCCGTGCTGGCTACGCGTCCATGTAAACTCCAACACTGAATCGGCAGCAGTGGCGGGTGTAAGTACAACGGATGTTTTAGACGCGGAAAATACTGGTGCCACATTTTGCGTCAAGACTGTTTTTATCTCATCTTTTTTGCAGCCATTGAGCAGCCCTGTAAAGCTTGCCAGTAAAAATGTGAAAAGTTTTAGCTTTCTCATGATGTTTTTTTAGGTGATGTTTAATAGCCAGCGTTTTGCTTTAGGTTAGGATTTGCAGACAACTCGTTGGTCGGTAGCGGAAACAGATTGTACTTATCATCTACGGCCCGGCCGCCGGCCACGCCACCCTTCCATGCCCACAGGTAGGCACCGGTGGTAAACGCTTTAAATCGTATCAAATCCGTACGGCGATGCGCTTCATAGTAAAGTTCGCGAGCCCTTTCGTCTAAAATAAATTGTAAGTTGAGCTGCCCCATGGTGATGTTGCCGTTGTTGCTGCCGTCCCAAGCCCTGGTACGCAGTTGATTAACGTGCTGCAGAGCGGTGGCCATATCGCCACCGGTGCCACCACGCAGCACCGCCTCGGCATAAATCAAATAAATTTCACCCATGCGCATCAGCGGGAAGTCAATGTCGGTCCAGTTGCCCGCAGGGTCGGCATTGGGAGCCAAGGCACCAGTGCGGGTAAAGTTGCGGTACTTTGTACTCGACCATCCATCGGTGCCGGTGTATATGCTGGCCATCAACTTGTTTTGCCCCACGGTGAAAAACTGGGCGCGGCGGTCGGTGTTTCCGCTGGGGTCGGAAAACAAATCGGAAAAAGTATGCGGATGACGCAATCCACCCCAGCTTCCACTGGTTCCGCTAATGTTACCGGGTACAGCTGCCGGCCCATGGGTAAGGTAGGTGGTACCACCCCAATTTTGGGTGTATCGGGCATCGTAGGCAATCATCAGAATGTTTTCAACCGTGTTTAAGTGATTATCAGCAATGGTGAGGTGCCTATAATTGGGCTGAAGACCGTAATTGGCGGCTTTAATCTTGTTGCAATAGACAATGGCATCGGTATAGCGGGCGGTATTGGTGTACACCTCGGCATTAAGATACAGGCGGGCCAACAAAGCCCAAGCTGCACTTTGCTCTACACGCGGGTACTCGTTTGAACGGGCAGGAGCCAATGTAACTTCTATGGCCTTTAGCTCGCTTTCAATATACTCAAATAGGGCTTTCCGGTTGGTTTGCTTTGGAATGCCGCTGCCAATAACGTCGTTTTCAGTTACAAATGGCGGGTTGCCAAATAAGTCCATCAATACCCAGTACTGGTAAGCCCGCAAAAAACGGGCCTCTTCCTTATAGCGCCTTATGGTTTCAGCATCGGCACCGGCAATGCCACGTCGGCTCAGGTTGGCATCAGAACATTGGCGTATAAAATCATTGCATAGGGTAATTTGAAAAAAAGATCGATAGTAAAGCCCGTTTACAATGGGGTTGATGTTTGACCAACTCATTTCTTTAAGTCCACGTATCCCCGCATCGTTCTGCCAGGTCCATGCCGCCTCGTCGGTGGTAAGTTCTTGTAAGTTCCAATACAAGCGCAAAAAATCTGAGTTCCCTTCATCGCTTATAATTTGCGATGGTATGTCGGGACTGCCGGTTCCCCCACTATTGCCGGTGGTGGCTATGGCCATATACACTTTAGCCAATGCCTGCCTATAACCCTGTGGGTTTCTGTACACCGTTTCGGCGGTAATATCATTAACGGGCAATAAATCGAGTTTTTTTGTGCAGCCAGCCATGGTCAACAGTGCCAAAGCGGACAAAAGCAGCAAATTTTTATTTTTCATGTACGTCTGTTTTTACTAAAACAATCCAGTTTTATTAATAGTCTAGGTTAATGCCGAGCGAATAAATGCGCGGTCTTGGATAAAGGTTGTTGTCGATGCCGCCACCAACTTCGGGGTCGAGACCAGTGTATTTGGTTATTACAAATACATTTTGTGCGGTGGCATTTAACCTGAGGCGCACTTTCGATTTTTTGGTGATGCTGCCAAAATCGTAACCTAGGCTAATGTTGTCCATGCGAAGAAAGGCGCCATTTTGGATGTAATAGTCACTCAACAACTGCTGGCTATTGCCTATAAAACGGGTATCGAGGTAGTTAACCGAAGCGTTGTAAATAACGGGATTACCAGTAATTTGATTAAGGGTACCCATATTACTGTAAATGTTATTGTACACGTAATTATCTAACGACGCACGCATCACAAACCCGGCACTCCATTTTTTATACGAAGCACTGCTGCTAAAGCCCATAAACACCCTTGGGATGGCGCTTTTACCTTTGTACAAATCGGCTTGATTAATGATTCCGTCTTCATTACGATCTTCGAAAACGCCTTCGAGCGGCTTGCCATCGGCACCATACACCTGCTTGTAGAGGTTAAATGTGGAACGGCTAAAGCCCACCGCATTAATGTAAGCAAACTGGCCGCCTATGCCACCAGCTATGCCCCCCGATGGAAATCCCGGGTAATTGGGATCTTGTGGCACCACCGTAAGGTTGGTAATTTTATTTTCGTTGTAGGTAACATTAAAATCAACATTCCAAGTAAAATTGGGCCGTTTTACCGGCACCGTATTGATGCTGAATTCCACGCCCCTGTTTTCCATGGCACCCACATTGGCCACAATAAATGCGCTAAAGTTGGTACCGGCAGGTTGAGGAATGTTATTGAGTAAGTCGGTTGTATTCTTTACATACACATCTATACTACCATTAATGCGGTTGTTAAGAAAACCATAGTCGAGGGCGATGTTGGTGGTGGCAGTTTGTTCCCATTTGCGGTTGGCATAAAAGCCGCCGGGGCGGAACCCTTGCACAAACTGGTTGCCAAACTGCTGTGTGGCATTGGGCGAGCTGAGGGCGTAGTAGCTCAAAAAGTCGTAATTGCCAATGCCATCTTGCTGGCCAGTAACACCATAGCTTACGCGTAGCTTAAGAGACGACAACAGTTTGCTGCTTTTCAAAAATGGCTCATCGCTTACATCCCAAGCCAAAGCTACCGATGGAAAAGTACCCCAACGGTTAGCAGGCGCAAACCGCGACGACCCATCGCGGCGCAAGGTGGCCGTAAGGAGGTAGCGGTCTTTAAAGCTGTAATTGGCACGGCCAAAAAAAGCAATCAACGTGTTTTCCGGTATGTCAAAAGGAAAGGCCGGCCTGGTATTGGGATACTCTACGCCGCGGGCTGTATAACTGGGATAATTGAAGTTTTTGGTGCGGTAGTTGTTGTAAGAGTAACCGGCCAATACATCAAACTTACTGCGCCAAGATTTGATTACCTTGGCATAGCTGAGGTACGATTCGAAAATAACGCTCTGCTTACGCTGTAAGTAATAGTTGTTGTTGCCGCCATTACCACCGGCCACATAGCCCAATGCAGCACTATCGCTGAGGAAGGTGGTACCATCGCCTCTCGAAGCATCTATACCAAAGTTTACATTGGCGCGCAACTCTGGTAAAAAGTGAAACTTATAATCGAGCACAATGTTACCAATGCCCCTAATGGGGGTGCCACGGTTAAAGCTTTGTTCCAGCAAACCCAGTGGATTACGCCCGGCCAAGTTCTCTAATCCTGTAGCCGTAGTGGGGTTAAGCCACTCGTAATAGCCCCCAAAGCGCTCGGGCTTGGTGGTGGCATTAATGGGCTGCGTAGGGTCGAAGCTTACCGCTGCACCAATGGCGCCCGTATTGGCAAAGCGCGTAATTTGGGACGAGCCCTTTAGGTTAACATCTAATTTAAGGTGGCTATCGAAAAAGGTAGGGTTTAAAACGAGGGCAACAGAACTGCGCTGCAACTCGTCGGTTTTGAGGATACCAGTTTGTTTTTGAATGCCCAAACTGAGGCGGTAAGGCAGCTTTTTTACACCCCCGCTGATGCTGATGTTGTTGTCGGTGTTAAACGCGCTTTGGTATATCACATCTTGCCAATCGGTATTGGCTGTACCCAACATGGCCTTTTGGCCGGCGGTACCACGGCTGTTGACGATGTCGCGTATTTGATCAGCGCTTAACACATCTACTTTGTTGCGCAATTGCGATAATGAGTTTACGCTTGAAAAATTAACCCTTAGGCCGCCCCCTTTCCCTTTTTTGGTGGTAATAATTACAACACCATTGGAGGCCCGGGTGCCGTAAATGGCAGCCGCCGAGGCATCTTTTAAAATGGTAAACGACTCCACATCGTTGGGGTTGATAAAACTGAGCGGGTTGCTGGCGCCAGAAACACCGCCATTGTCAACGGGTACACCATCAATAACAATAAGTGGACTGTTACTGGCACTTAGCGAGGAGCCGCCCCTAATAAGGATGGAGCTGCCCGCGCCAGGCTGCCCACCGTTGGAAATAATGGATACCCCGGCAATTTTACCCGCTATCATTTGCTCGGGCGTGGAAATGGCGCCCCGCTGAAAATCCTTGGCCGAAATGGTGGCTACTGCGCCGGTGATGTCTTTTTTTGTAGTGGTACCATAACCAATTACCACCACCTCATTCAGCAGGTTGGCACCTTCCTGCATAGTGATGGATAAAGGCCCGGCGTTACCTACTTTTTGTTCCATAGGGGCAAAGCCAACGAAACTGAACACCAACACATCGCCCGGTTCTGCGGGCAGGCTAAATATGCCTTCTGCATTGGTAGCGGTGGCTGTAGTCTTGTTTTTGACCGTAATGGAAACTCCGGAGAGTGGCTTTTGAACACCGTCAACTACTTTGCCCGAAACCGTTTTTTGCTGCGCCCCGCTAAAAAGCGCCCATAAGCACAGCAGCGCTGTACTACATAGCAATTGCATTCGTTTTTTCATATGTTGTTTTTCGGCACGTCTCCATTGGTATGAAAGCCGCGTTTTGGTTTATGCAAGAGACCTACTACAAACTCAGGCAGGTTTTGCAGTTAAATAAATGGATTTTGATACAAAGCGGAAGTGGCGTTATGGAACTGTGGTTGCAACCTGAAAGCAAACGTAAACACTGGTTTACTTAGCCCTATATCTCAGCATCCTAAGGTTTGTTTCTGTTGTACATACTTTTTCGCATGAAGCTTGGGTAGGCTTGTTTTACCTACTTTCATGCTCACAAAGCCAAATGATTGCTATGCCGATGAGTCGTATTAAAAAAGTGGGGGTTGTATGGGGGCTATTTTTAAGCCTCCTGTTTAGCCCATTTGGCCAGGCGCAACCGCCAAAGGCAACGCTTAATTTTAAACGCATTGGAACAGAACAAGGACTCTCTAACAGTACCATTGAATGTATTTTTCAAGACCACCGCGGTTTTATGTGGTTTGGCACCCGCGATGGACTGAACCGTTTTGACGGTGAGCAGATGGTGGTGTTTAGATACACTGCCACCGACAGCAACACTTTGGTGGACAATTACATTACCAGTGTGGCCGAGGACAGCAGCGGACAGCTTTGGATAGGTACCCTCAATGGGATTTGCCGGTATTTGGCCAAGACCAATACGTTTAATGGTGCGTTTGCCAATACAGGCAGCACAGCATTGGTAATGGCCAGCCGCATTGGTTGTATTTTTTACGATACGCAACACCGCCTTTGGGTGGGCACCGCCAACCACGGTGTACATCGGTACAACCACAAAACCAATGGCTTTTCCCCAGTAAGCGTGTACGCCGGCAACCAAACTCAACCCAATGCCATCAACTGCATTTACGAAGATAGCAAGGGCAATATATGGGCAGGCACCAGCCATGGGCTATACCTATACGATGGTAACCATACTTTGCATGGCGGCTTTGTGCCAGCGGTAAATGGGTCCGCCACATCCATAACGGCCATAGCCGAGCAAACCAATGGCACCATTTGGCTAGGCACCCAAAGCCAGGGACTGATACAATACCACCCAAAGTTGCATACCAGCAAGGCCTTTGTGCACAATGCCATGGATGCCAGCAGCCTGAGCAGTAATTTGGTGCGTAGCATGGTGGTGGACCAGCAAGACCAATTGTGGGTTGGAAGCGTAAACGGAGGATTAGACCTATTAGATGCCACAACCGGTGCTTTCATTAATTACCAAAACCAGACCCAGAACCCCCGAAGCCTGAGCCAAAGAACAGTATCGTCGCTATACGAGGATGTGCAGGGCAACCTGTGGGCAGGCACCCACCGCGGCGGCGTAAACTTATACATGCCGGGCATGGAAAAATTTAAGCATTATGCCCAGCAGCCCAACGCCAACAGCCTTAGTTACAACGATGTAAAATCCTTTTGCGAAGACCGGGCAGGCAATATTTGGATTGGTACCGATGGCGGCGGCCTAAACCGATACCAGCGGGCCACCGAAACCTTTACCGTTTATAAACACGACCCCGCCAGCACCCAAACCATTGGGTCAAATGAAGTAATAGACATTACTGAAGACCACAGCGGAACCCTTTGGGTAGGCACCTGGGGCGGTGGGTTAAGCACCTTGGCGCCCGGAAGCAGTAAGTTTAAAAAACTGGCTATACAGCCTAGCTCGCTCTATATTCAAAAAATATTTGAAGACAGCCGCCAAAACATTTGGATTGGCACTTACTATGGCGGACTGTATGCCTACCAGGCTGCCACTGGCCTTTTTTTACGGATAACCCAAAGCCAAACTGGTAAAAGCAGCGTAAGTGGCAACAATATTTTGAGCATTGTGGAAGATAAGGCGGGCAATATGTGGTTTGGCACCGATGATGGTGGACTAAACTGCCTAAAAGCATCCACGGGTGAATTTGAACACTATTTTAACGCCAAGCCAAAAATACCCGACCTAAGGGTGCTCTTTGCCGACAGCAAAGGGCGTGTATGGCTCGGCCAAAACGGGCTGTACCTGTACAACCCATCACAAAACAGCTTTGCACCCTATACCCAACATAAAGCCCTTGAAAACAGCCTGATAAAAAGCATAACCGAAGACCTGATGGGCAAACTTTGGATTGGAACCAGCAACAGCCTGTACGAGCTGGATCCGCAGCGTAATCAGCTACGGGCTTACAATGCCGCCGATGGCTTGCAGGCCATGGAATTTGAAGCAAACGCGGTGCTAAAAACCCGAGATGGGCAGCTGTACTTTGGTGGGGTAAATGGGTTTAACACCTTCTTCCCTACCGAAATTGTAAACAACAGCTATAAGCCACCGGTATTTGTAACCGAATTTTATGTTAACAACCAACGAATTTTACCCCCCGACAATCTGTTGCAAAATGATATCAGCTACACCCATACCATTGGCCTTAGCCACCGCCAAAATACGTTTGCTTTCAGCTTTGCAGCCCTAAACTTTACGGCTACCCAAAACAACCAATTCAGCTATCGGTTGGTGGGCTGGGATAAAGCTTGGGTGCTGGCAGGCAATAATCGCAACGCCACTTATACCAATGTAAGACCCGGCAAATACACGTTTCAAGTAAAAGCGAGCAATAATGATGGCGTTTGGAACAATGATGGCTACAGCATCATCATTATAATTAAGCCCGCATTTTGGCAAACCTGGTGGTTTAGGCTATTGCTGGGCTTAGTAGCAGCCGGGCTAGCTTGGTTTATGTACAGGCTGCGGCGCAATATTGTGGTACAAAAATTTGAAGATCAAAAAAAGGAGGCGATACACCAGTCGCAGTTGCAGTTTTTTACCAATATTTCTCACGAATTCAGAACGCCGCTCTCGCTGATAACCGGCCCTGTGGAAAAATTACTGAAAGAAGATGCCGGCTCCAAACACAAACAGGCATACCAGGCTATACAGCGCAATGCCAACCGACTGTTGCAACTGATTAACGAACTGATGGATTTTAGAAAAGCCGAAACGGGTGCATTGAAGCTGCAAGTAATGCCCGGAAGCATTCCTTTGTTTATTCATGAAATAGCTGAAGCGTTTACCGAACTGGCAATACAGAAAAACATCTTTTTTAGCGTATCGGGCAGCACCGCATACAAGCAGGTATGGTTCGATAGGCAGGTACTTGAGAAGATAATCTTGAACTTGCTGAGCAATTCCTTTAAATATACACAGCAGGGTGGTACGGTTAGCTTTCAGGTGTTGGATACGCTAGAGAGCTTTAAACCACAGTTTGAAAATGAACTCCTGCTACAATACAACACCAGCAAAGGACCATTTATATACTTCCGGGTGGCCGATAACGGAATCGGCATTTCCAAAGAGTCCATTAGGCATCTGTTTGAACGCTACTATCGTGTTTCAGACGCACACCTGGGTTCAGGCATTGGGTTGGCATTTATAAAAACGCTTGCCCAACTGCACAAGGGTAATATTTGGGTGTACAGCGAGTACCAGAAAGGAACGGAAATGATCGTAGCCATTCCGGTACAACAAGCCTCATATACCAACAACGAACAGTGGATGAGGCAAGTAGAAACACCGCTTCGACTAGAAAGCCTGGCTGCCCAGGCCATGTTGCCCACAAATGCAAGTTTAGAAGCACCTGCTACAATAGCCCAAGTGGGCGAGGGTAAAGAATACCTCGTACTTGTAGCCGACGACCATGAAGAACTGCGTGGTTTTATAAAAGAAGCCCTGGAGCAACAGTACAAAATACTGGAAGCCGCCGATGGAAGAGAAGGCATGGAAAAAACGCTGGAATACCAGCCCGACCTGATTATCAGCGATATTATGATGCCCGTAATGGATGGTATTGCCTACTGCAAGCTGGCCAAAACCACCATGGAAACAGCGCATATTCCATTTATACTACTGACAGCAAAAGATAGCCTCGAATCACGGGTGCAAGGTACTGACACCGGAGCCGATTACTATTTTTCTAAACCGATCAGCATGGATTTGCTGCTGCTAACCATCCGTAACATTTTTGCCCAAAAAGAAAAACTCCGCGAACACTACCGCAACGATCAGCATGCCGAAGTAAAGGCGCTGGCACACTCAGCCAAGGATAAGCAATTTGTAGAAGAACTGTTGGCCATTATAGAAAACAACCTGTCGAAACCCGAAATGGACATTGACTTTGTGTGTACCGAAATTGGTATGAGTCGAACCAAATTGTACAACAAAGTGAAAAGCATTACAGGCCAGCCCATAGGCGATTTTATAAGAACCATCCGCCTACGAAAAGCGGCCGCCTTAATGATGCAGGGCGATGGCTCACTCACCGATATTATGTACAGCGTGGGTATTCAAACCCAATCGTACTTCTCCAAGGCTTTTAAGCAGGAATTTGGTAAATCGCCTACCCAATATTTAAAAGACATGGAAACAAAAAGTAAAACCTGACAAACGAGTCGGCAAGAAAGAAGAACGCTAGGGAATCGGGTCGTTAAGTGTTTCAAACGGTGTTAAAACTAAAGAAAGTCGAATAGAAACAATATTGTGTATGCAGGGATAAATCGGTTAATGGCTTGCCGGGTACATTTGATTTTCACAATCACCAGCAAATAGCCCATTAAAAAGCGATGATGAAATCCACTGCGCCTTCCCTTGCTTTACAACGTTTGCAACCCACCCCAAAAAGCCAACTTTCATTCCTGCATTTATTTGTTTGGCTCGTGCTGATGCAGTTGATGTGCTACGGCTGCGACTCTAGCATTAGCAAGCCCAAAACTAACCTCGAGGCACTATACCCCCCTGCCAGCATCATTATAAAACAGCACAACAACGATTGGTCTAGAAATAACTATGTGGCTAGGATTCAGCAATTTAAAAACGACCCATTAAAGATGGGTGAGATTGTATTTTTGGGCAATAGCCTAACGGAGCAAGGCGGCGACTGGAGCGCAAAATTTGGTATAAATGGCATACGCAACCGCGGCATTGCCGGCGATGTAAGCGATGGCGTGCTTAAGCGCCTCGATGAAATCGTCTATTTTAAACCCAAAGCGGTATTTCTTTTGATTGGCGTTAATGACATTTTCAATCTGCAAGGCGGTGGCGGCATTACTTCGGCAGAGTACATTGCAAACAATATACTCAACATTGCCAAAACAATTCGGCAAGGCTCACCAGCTACCCGCATTTATGTGCAAACCATTCTGCCCGCAGGGGCCGATATTAGGGCAAACACCCAACTGGTAAACGTTCTCATAAAAAACAACGGACAATCCGGCACCTATACCCCGGTAGATCTGCACACAGCCTTTACCAATAACGAAGGCCTGATGCGTCAGGATTTAACCACCGACGGACTCCACCTCAACGATAAAGGTTACAAGGTTTGGACCAATTTTATTGATTCGCTGGTGCGGCAGTAGGTGGCTGCGCTTTTTGATGTTTAGGATGCATTCATGTCATATACCTTCTATTCTAACATAGCGCTCAAGTTTGGAATGAAAGGGAGAATGAAAATAAATGGATAATAAGGGTGTGATATATGCTAGATGACTTGTGATTGGTTTTCAGTTTTCAGTTTTCAGTTTTCAGTTTTCAGTTTTCAGTTTTCAGTTTTCAGTTTAAAAAAAGTAGTTTATGAAAAAAAAATTTACCTTTTTCTGCCTGCTGGCTACAACCTTGGGTATTGCCCAAGCAGGAACCCCAACCATTGATGGCGCATTTGATGGCGAGCCTGTTTGGGGTGCGCCTTTTACAACCGCAGATGGCAATGCCGGATTGGGCAATGCAAATGCAAAAAAATTGTACGTCACCAGTGATGCCGATTACTACTACTTTGGTGCCGAAGTAACCGCTAGCGATTGGATGCAATGGTGCTTCATCTTGAACGCTAAGCCCGGTGGGGCCACATCCGATAGCTGGGGCAGAGCCATACAATACAACCATACAGAAAAGCCAGATTTTGCTTTTAGAGGCAATTTTAATTCCTACGCCGAGCTGCACAATTGGAATGGTTCTGCTTGGGCAGGCTTTACTGGTCTGGCTTGGAGTGAATTTTCGGAAAGCATTTCCGGAACCGATGCAAACGGATTTGTTGAGACGCGCATTCCGCGGTCAACGTTCCCGGGTTATTACGTTGGCGACATACAATTCTACATCACGGGCAATTCCGGCAACCATGGCTCGTTCGATGCTATTCCCAATGATAACAATTCCACAGCATGGGAATTGCCCCAGTCGTTGACCGTTTTGAGAAATTATACATCAGGCCTTGTATTGCCGGTAAATCTTCGAAGTTTCAGTGGCACGCTCAATAACAAAAATGTTGCGCTAAACTGGCTCACTGCATCTGAGAGCAATCTTTCAAGGTTTGAAATAGAGCAAAGTGCAGATGGCCGCAACTGGGCCAGCGCAGGAACCGTTGTAGGTGCCAATAAGGCCAATGGTGCATCTTACGATTACACCATCCGCAATTTCAACAGCAACTTCATGTTGTACCGCCTTAAAATCATCAACCGCAATGGCAGTTACCAGCACAGCGGTCAAATTGTCATAAAAACCAAAAGCAACAAAACCATAGAACTGCTAGGAACAATCAGCAGCAATATGATTCGTGTAGCAGTTCACAACCATGCGGCCGCTACGTACCAAACCGAATTGATTGGTATTGATGGGCGGCGAATTAGCACAAGCATCTATCAACATGCGGGTGGTTCTGGTACGATGAGCATTCCGGTGCCAACCCATGCAGCAAAAGGCATGTACCTCCTCCGGGTAAACCACGGTGTAAAACAAGAGGTATTGAAAGTAATACTGCAATAATGAGGCATTCTTAAATGGATACCAAAGTGCGGGGCTGCCGATTTATCGACAGCCCCTTTTGCTTATGGCCAGTGTCCTTAGCCGCACAAGCATTGCTTCCGCGCCTTGGCATTTCTGCGCAGCAACGCCACCACCATTTACAATAAAAATGCGCCCTACATGCCCCAAAAAACCACCACGCCGTATCAGCGTCCTTGCAGGAATAGCCGCCCAGCAAAATCCATGATGATGTAGCCGTTAATGCCGTTACAAACATTCGACCCCGCTGGGTTCGGCGGCGTTATGGCTACGTATTGGCTGTACATATGCGACCCCGCTGGGGCCCTACCCACAAAATCGCCACGCTAGAGATGCGCGTCGAGCAAAATATTGCTCCGATGTAGTTTTGGCGTTGCGGCAAGGCAGCGCCAGTGCCGCAAGGCACGACCGATATTGTACCCACGGGTTTCAACCCGTGGACTACCCACGGGTTTCAACCCGTGGAACAACCCCCATAAAAAAAACCACCGCCCCGTGCCAGCGGCATCCCAAGTTGGGAGGCTGCCAGCGCAGGGCGGTGGAACAGGGCCAGCAGCGCTGCCGTGGCAACACTGCTGGCCGTAAAAAATGCTATCTATTGTACCGCAAACTTCGAGCGCACAAGGTTGTCGTTCTTGTCGAGGGTTTCTACAAAGTAGATGCCACCGGGCATGCCCACAGGCAGGTTAATGGTAAACACATTGTTGTTTTGACCATTGCCTTC
>RDXD01000361.1 GCA_004292575.1 Bacteroidota bacterium | reverse complement strand
CATGGTGCAAGTTTTTTTTTATAAACAATAAAAATGGCTTTGGCAATAAAGCTACAGTGGCCAGCTATTGGCTGAGGCGTGTGCTGCGGCAGCGGAGGAGGCGTTTTAAAAACTTTTTAGAATTTCGTAAAAGCGGTACACATCCTGGAAGCTGCAATACAAAGGTGCTGGTGCCACCCGTATTACACCGGGTTCGCGGTAGTCCACTACAATGCCATTCTCGGTCATTTTTTGGTGAATGGCGCGTCCCTGTGTCCTAAAATACAACGACAGTTGCGCACCGCGTGCATTGGCATCGGCAGGTGTAATAATCTCAAAATCGAGCTGTGGCAACTGCTGTAGCAAAAACTCTAAATATCCCGTGAGCGCCATACTTTTTTTGCGCATGTTGTCAATGCCCGCGCTGTCTATCATGGTTAAAGCTGCCTTGAGGCACACGGTGTTGAACACCTGCGTGGTACTCTGGCACCAGCCGCTGGCATCGGGTTTGGGCACAAAGCCCTTCTCCATTTTAAACCGCGTTTCTTCGGCATTGCCCCACCAGCCGCCTAGCCGCGGAAGCTCCACATTTTGAGCGTGCCGCTGGTGCACAAATGCGCCACCTACGGCACCGGGGCCGCCGTTAAGATATTTATAGCTGCACCACACCGCAAAGTCGGCGTTCCATTGGTGCAAATGCACGGGCACATTGCCCACCACATGCGCCAAATCGAAACCAGCCATGGCACCTACGGCATGCGCAGCGCGGGTTATGGCAGCCATGTCGTACAATTGGCCGGTGTAATAATTCATGCCGCTAAACATGCAGAGTGCCAATGCATCGCCCTCGTTTTCAATGGCTTGCAAAATATCGTCCATGTGCAGCAGCTTTTGGCCGGGGCGGGGTGTAATTTCCACAATGGCCAGCTCTGGCGCCAGTCCATGGTGCCGCACCTGGGTTTCAATGGCATACATATCGCTGGGAAATGCACCCGCCTCCATCATTATTTTAAACCGTTTGCCCTGGGGTTTGTAAAAACTCAGCATCATAAAATGCAGGTTTACGGTAAGCGCATTCATTACCACCAGCTCTTGCGGCAACGCACCCAGCAGTGGGCACAGCGCGGGCACACAGGTTTGGTGGTAGTGCAGCCAGGGGTTGGGTCCGCCAAAATAACCGCCTACTGCCATTTGGCGCCAGGTGTCTAGCTCCTGCTGCAAGGCAGCCTCGGCGGCCTTGGGCTGCAAGCCCAAACTATTGCCACAAAAATAAATAACTGGCTTTCCAGCCACTTCGGGAAAATGAAACTGCTGTTGGAAAGGCGCTAGCGGATCGGCTTCATCGCAGGCTTGCGCAAAGCCAAGGCTGGCTTGGTAGGCAATTTGTTCAACAAAAAAAACAGAACTGGTGGTATCGGCCATAATTTCAACCTTTAAATGTATAAATGAGGCAAGCTAACCAAACGTTTGCCGCCAACCAAGTGTTAATTTGAATGTCCGCCACATCCAAGCCCACTTTTAAAACGGACATTTGTAACAAAAACAATAAATTATGATGTTTCAGTTACTAGTAGCCGGTGGCTTAACCGGCACTCTACTGTTTTCCAGCTGCCATCCACAGGCCAGCCCAACCGCCGCACTAAACGCCAGCATGATGAACAATACCCAATATGAAAACTTAGACACTGCCACCTTTGGCACCGGGTGCTTTTGGTGCACCGAGGCCGTTTTTCAGGAATTGAAAGGTGTGCACAAAGTAACCAGCGGCTACAGCGGTGGCCATGTAAAAAACCCCACATACGAGCAGGTTTGTGCCAAAACAACCGGCCATGCAGAGGTGATTCAAATGGTTTACGATCCCGCCGTTATTAGTTTTGACGAGCTGTTGGAAGTGTTTTGGAAAGTGCATGACCCCACCACACCCAACCAACAGGGTGCCGATATTGGGCCGCAGTACCGCAGTGCCATATTTTACCACAATGACGCCCAAAAGACATTGGCAGAAAAATACAAGAAGGAATTAGACGCCAGTGGTGCTTTTGCAAAAAAAATTGTAACTGAAATTTCGCCACTTAAAAACTTTTATGCGGCTGAAGATTACCACCAAAAGTTCTACAACAACAATCCCAGCAATGGCTATTGCAGCTATGTTATAAAGCCCAAGCTGGATAAGTTTACAAAGGTGTTTAAGGACAAACTGCGCAAAAGCTAATTGGGGACTAAGGTTGATGAGTTTTGTTTATTTTAACCGCCTATGACCACAATGTTAAGCCTTCGTCGAAGCCTAGCTTTACTTGGTTTTTTGATGGCATTTGCCCTTGCAGCGGTAGCCCAATCGGCTCCGCTTTTTACCACTGCCGATACCTTGCGAGGCAGCCTCAATGCCAACCGCACTTGGTGGGATGTGCTGCACTACGACCTTAGCCTAACACCCAATTTCAGTAACAAAAGCATCAGCGGGCGCACTACCATAGCCTTTAGCAGCCAAGGTGGGTCCACCATGCAAATAGACCTGCAACAACCGCTGGTGGCCGATAGCGTACTGCTCAACGGAAACCCGGTGCCTTTTGTGCAGCAAAACAACATTTTGCTGGTGCAGGCAGCGGGCAAGCCGCAGGCGCGGCTGGGTACAGGACGCTTTACCCTTACGGTGGTTTATCATGGCCAGCCCATCATTGCAAAAAACCCACCCTGGGACGGCGGCTGGATATTTGAAACCGATAGGCAAGGCCGCCCGTGGATGTCGGTTGCTTGTCAGGGCTTAGGCGCATCGGTATGGTACCCATGCAAAGACCATCAGTCCGATGAACCCGACGAGGGTGCAAGGCTAACCGTATCGGTGCCGGAGGGCCTAATGGCGGTGGCCAATGGCACTTTAACACAAACCTCTACCAGCCAGGGCGTCAGCACATTTAGCTGGGTGGTGCGCAACCCCATCAACACTTATAATCTGGTACCTTATATTGGCCATTACACCCGTTTTGAAGATCAGTATATGGGCAAAAAGGGAGCACTAGCGTGCAGCTATTGGGTGCTGGATTACAACATGAGCAAAGCCAAACAGCAGTTTGTACAGGCCAAAAGCATGCTGCAATGCTTTGAAGATTGGCTGGGCCCCTACCCTTTTTATGAGGACGGTTACAAATTGGTGGAATCGCCGCACCTGGGTATGGAGCACCAAAGTGCCATTGCCTACGGCAACAATTTTGCCAACGGCTATCGCGGCCGCGACCTAAGTGGCACCGGAATTGGGAGCCAGTGGGATTATATTTTGATACACGAAAGTGGCCACGAATGGTTTGGAAACAACATTAGTAGTAAAGACATTGCAGACATGTGGGTACACGAAAGCTTTACTACTTACACCGAGGCGCTGTATTCAGAATGCCTATTGGGCAAGCGCGCCGGCAGCACCTATGTGTGTGGCCTACGGAAAAATATACGCAACGATGCGCCCATTATTGGCCTGTACGGCGTAAACAAAGCGGGCAGCGGAGATA
>RDXD01000417.1 GCA_004292575.1 Bacteroidota bacterium | reverse complement strand
GGAATACTATGTTTCAACTTTTTTACGCTGTCTGAACCAGCGACCCCTCTGATTAATCCCGCAGCTGCGGGACTCTAACCAACTGAGCTAAGGAGGAATTTCTCTTTAGGGAGTGCAAAAGTAGGCGCCTCGAGCTTTTGTGCAAAAGAATTTTTTCTTTTATGGCTAAAAAATGGCGTCTGCTGCCTAAAAAAAGTATCCACATCTTCATTATCAACACTTTGCGCCGTAGGTGGTGCGGCGGCTAAGCGCCCATGGCCTAAAAGCTGCCCGCACAGACAGCCTACTGCTACTATGGTTTTGCTTTAGTAACCCCTACTTTTACCGCTTATACCGCAGTTATGCTTACAAAACGTATGGTAGCCATCAATTGGATGGCCTACATCTTTATGGTGGCCACCAACATGATGGCCGTAATGTTGCCACTAAACCAGATGGATACAGGTGCCATATCGGCACTCTACCCCAATAAATTTGTACCCGCCGGTTTTACGTTTGCCATTTGGGGTCTCATCTACCTGCTGTTGCTAGCGCACCTGGTGTTTTGCACCTGGACGCTGCGGCTGCCGCTGGCGGCACGCGGCACTAGTGGCGCGCTTATTGCGGCCATTCACCCACTGTTTGTGCTAAGTTGCGCCTTTAATGCGGGTTGGCTGGTGGCTTGGCACTATTTGCAAGTACCACTTAGTTTAGGCATCATGTTAGGCCTGTTCGGCTGCTTATTGGCCATTTTCAATCGCATAAGCCGCAGCGAAAAAACTTGCGCCCTCACCTACATACAACACGTAACCTTAGAAACACCTTTTATAATCTATTTTGCTTGGATAAACGTGGCCCTAATGGCCAACACCAGCGCCCTACTGGTGCATGCCGGTTGGGAGGGCATACCGCTACAGGCCTGGCAGTGGAGCTGTATACTCATAGGCACCGCAGCTGCTGTAGGCATTTGGATGGCACTGTATTGGCTTCGACCTGCCTTTACGGCGGTAATCGTTTGGGCATTGTTTGGCGTTTACAGCGCACAAGCACCAGGCAATGCGTCCATTGGCCAGGTGGCACTAGCGGCCATGGCAGCGTGTGTGGTGGCGGCGGCCATTGGATTTTGGAAAAAACGCAGCCTTGTGCTAAACAATGTGCAACCCAGCCGCAGCAAGCGCCGCTTTTTGCAGTAACGCCGGGCCAAAAGGGCTGGCTTTAAGCCACCAACGGATGTTCTAGGTAGTCAATGGGCTAAAATAGAGTGCCAATTTACACCTAGCACCTGTATCTTTCCGCTGCCCAAGGCTCATAATAAACGTTTTTTTAAAATATGTAGCTTTGCCACTTGCTATGCCTACTTCAATTACATCATGTAATGTTTGCCCTAACCCATGGCTTTACTAGATCTTAAACTGCCGGCAGGATTGGCCCGCGCCTTAAAGTTGCCCATTAATGATGTGCGCAAACAGCAACTGGCCGTTTTAAAAAAATTGCTAAAAACGGCCCGCTATACCCAATTTGGGCAGCAGTATAAGTTTGACGAGATATTAATAAGCCGCCACCCCGGCAAGCTGTTTCAAAAGTTTGTACCCACGTTTGACTACAACAAGTTGCACGACGCCTATTGGTACCGCGCTTTAGAGGGCGTGCCCGATGTGTGCTGGCCAGGTAGGGTAAAATATTTTGCCCTTAGCAGCGGCACCAGCGAGGCGGCAAGCAAATACATACCCATCACCAAAGACCTTATAAAAAGCAATATGCTTACCAGCCGGCGGCAGCTTTACTCATTGGCAGGCTATCACGATGTAAACTTTGGTGCCTTACCCCGAGGTTGGTTTATGCTGGGTGGCAGCACCACGCTACAAAAAGGCCCTACTTACTACGCTGGCGATCTAAGCGGCATACAGCAAAAAAACATCCCATTTTGGCTGAAAGGGCTATATAAGCCTGGTAAAAAAATTGCCCGCGAAAGCGATTGGGCTAAAAAAATTGATGAAATTGTAGAGCAGGCTCCCAATTGGGATATTGGTTTTATTTTAGGCGTGCCGGCATGGCTGCAGTTGTGTATGGAAAAAATAATTGCACGCTACCAGCTCAATACCATTCACGACATTTGGCCAAACCTAAGCTTTTATGTGCACGGTGGGGTGGCCATGGAGCCCTACAAAAAAGGCATTGAAAAACTGCTTGCACGGCCCATTACCTATATTGAAACCTACCTTGCCAGCGAAGGGTTTTTGGCCTCGCAAACCCGCCAGCACGCCAAGGGCATGAAGCTGGCACTGCACAACAATATCTTCTTTGAATTTGTGCCGTTCGACGATAAAAACTTTGATGCCGATGGCCAAATGCTTGACAACCCCGAGGCACTAATGATACACGAAATAGAAGAGGGAAAAGAGTATGCTCTGCTCATTAGCACCAATGGTGGTGCCTGGCGCTACCTCATTGGCGATACCATAAGGCTTGTAGATAAGGCCCACAGCGAAATCATCATTACCGGCCGTACCAAGCACTTTCTAAACCTGGTGGGCGAGCATCTAAGTGTAGAAAACATGAACAAGGCCATTGAAACGGTAAGCTCAACACTCAACATCAGCATACCAGAGTTTACCATAGTGGGCATGCCTGTAGGCAACTTTTTTGGACACCATTGGTATGTGGCCTGTAACGATCCAGTAAACGCCGAACTGCTAGCGCAAAAGATAGATGAACAGCTAAAACTGCTGAACGATGACTACGAAGTGGAGCGTAGGCACGCTTTAAAGCAGGTGGTGGTAACCGTGCTGCCCGAAGCCGAATTTTTGGATTTTATGCGCAGTAAAGGTAAAATTGGTGGTCAGCACAAGTTTCCGCGGGTACTTAAAGGCAAAATGTTGACCGACTGGGAACAGTTTTTGGCCAACTACAAGCAAACAATTGGCACTTCGGCTTAGGGCGTTTAATTTACAGCCCTATTTGCACCTCGGGTATGCCATCGTTTATTATTAAAGGTTTGGGATTAGGCTTCTTGCTGTCGGTGGCGGTGGGGCCCATTATTTTTACCATTTTAAAGGTAAGCCTACGCATGGGGCACCGGGCCGGCTATGCGTTTGTAATAGGCGTATCTGCCAGCGATGTGTTTTTGGCTGTGCTGGGCAATGTGGCTGCCGAGCTTATGAGCCAATTAATGACCCACCGCAATACCATTGCGCTTATTGGGGCCGCACTGCTGCTGGTGATGGGCCTATACGCACTTATTTGGGGTAAAGACCCGGCCCCAAACCAACAAGAAGAGGCCGTGCTGCTAAACCACAGCAAATGGGTGCTGGCCAAATACACATTACAGGGTTTTATTATGAACACGGTAAATCCTGGTCCCATTTTCTTCTGGCTTACAGCTTGCACTAGCATGGCGTACCTGCCGCTGCGCGAACGCGTTATTACCTTTACGCTGGCACTGGGGTTGGTGCTACTAGCCGATGTGGGAAAAGTAACCCTTGCAGGACGTATCGGGCGGCTGCTTACCCCAAAAACCCTACACGTCATCCACGTGCTTTCGGCACTTATTTTAATTGGCTTTGGCCTTGCCATTGGTATTGGCCTGCTGCTAAACCAAAACACCTAACCAACTACAGCCGCCGCTGCACGCAAAAAATACTACTATGGCACTTCTGGGGTGTTTTTGCGGCAGCTACCTTTATGCAAGCGCAAGCACGCCTTAAACCCTGCAAAATACTTTTATGATATGGACTACTAAACTATGGCTGCTGGCTCTGTGCTTTGGTAGCGCTGCATTTGCTAAGGCCCAAAAGAGTGATGTTCTGCTGCTGCAGAAAAACCAACGCACCATTGCCAGTTATTTTGCCGGCACCAACATCAGCTTTTTTACTACCGATAGGCTGCCTGTATCAGCGCGGGTTGACAGCATTCGACGCGACTCAATATTTCTTACCCAATACAATTTGCAGCGGTTTATGACGGCTCAAGGGGGCCAGATGATAGATACAGTGGGCAAGTTTAACCTACGGTTTAGCGTGGCCAACATTGGTTATTTTCCCTACAAGGGCAGGCAGCCACAGGGTTTTTGGGGTAGGGCGCTGGGGTTGGGCGGCGGCGGCTTTTTACTGGTAAACCTTGTGAATACCCTTCGCGAAAACGATGCTTTTTTTGGTAAAGAAAATCTACCCCGGGTATTGGGGGCAGTGGGTGCTGTGGCACTGGGCATAGGCCTTGCTGCTACCGAAAAAGAAAAAGTAAAGCTGGGTGGTAAGTACCGGCTTAAATATCTGGTAAACTGAACTGGCTTGAACGGCCAACAAATGGTGCGGAGAGTTATGTTTGTGAAAAAATAACCCATGGCAAACCAAAACCCGGGTTGGGGTAAAAAACTTTGGCGGCTGACGAAGCGCGTGTTCTTTTGGGCTTTCTTTTTGCACATTTTGTACGTGCTGCTCATTTGGATTGTAAACCCGCCCATTACGCTAACCCAATTGGGGAGTGCGTTGGGAGGCTATGGCATGAAAACGGAAAGCGTGCCTTACAGCGCCATAAGCGCCCATGCAAAACTGGCTGTAATGGCCAGCGAAGACCAACTTTTTCCCGACCACAATGGCTTTGACTGGAAGAGTATTGAAAAAGCCATGGCCTACAACAAACGTAAGCCTGGTAGGGTACGCGGCGCCAGCACCATTAGCCAGCAAGTGGCCAAAAATGTGTTTCTATGGCAGGGGCGCAGCTATTTGCGTAAAGGTCTAGAGGTATATTTTACTTTTGCAATTGAAACGTTATACAGCAAGCGCCGCATACTGGCCTTATACTTAAACGAGGCCGAAATGGGTAAAGGCATTTTTGGTATTGAAATGGCTGCGCAAACATATTTTGGCAAAACGGCAGCAACCCTTTCCCGCGCTGAAGCGGCACAAATAGCCGCCTGCCTGCCCAACCCAAAAGTATATACCGTAAAACCCATGAGCAAGTGGGTGGCAGCGCGGTACCCCCGCATAATGGCGCAAATGCGCAACCTTGAGGGCGACCCCGATGTGCAAAATATAATACAATAATTTGCCACTCATCATCCAATTTGGGCAACAAACCGGGCGGCACTTACTTTTGCCCCATGCCCAAAAACCAAACCCCAGCACTGTGCCTTTTGCACGGCCACCTGCTCCGCTGGGTCCAAGGCTGCCTGCTGGCTGCGGCGGTAACCAGCGTGGGCTGCGCAGGCAGCAGCACCTACAAACCCGAAAAAAAATATGCCCCGGCCGCGCTACGCACCGACTGGAAAGTGCTGCGCCAAACTTACGAACGCTGCCATCCCAGCCTATTTTGGTATAGCTCGCAAGCTACCATCGACTCGGCCTTTGACGCCCTGGAAACAACACTTACCGACTCGATGACGGAACTGGCCTTTAAGCAGCGGCTTGCCCAAACCATTGCCCTAATACATTGTGGCCACACCTCAATTGGAGGCAGCAAGGCCGCCAAGCGTTACAAACCCAGCCAGCTGCCCCCGCAATTTCCGCTGCAGGCCAAAGTGTGGCAAGGTGATAGCATGGTGGTGGTGGCCAACGCCCACCGCACCGATAGTCTGTTGGTGCGTGGCACCGTGCTAACAGCTATAAATGGAAGGTCGGTACAGCAAATACTGGATACGCTTTGTGGGTTTATAAGTGCCGATGGGCTACACCGAAACTTTAAATACCAACTGCTGAGCAGCAACTTTGCGGCTTGGTACAAAACCGTGTTTGGCCTAAGTGAAAGCTATGTAATAGAATTTTTGGACGCAAAAGGACAAGCAGCCCGTACCACATTGCTCAATTACAATCCGGCGGCCACCGATACCTCAACGGTAAAAGTTAAGCGTTTAGCAACGGCAAAGCCTCCCGCTAAACCAACCAAGCTACCCAAGTCCAACCGACTACTGGCGCTTCGGAGGCTAAGCATTGACACGGCGCGAAGCCTAGCCATTATGCAACTCAGCAGTTTTTCGGGCGGGCAGCTGCCGCGGTTTTTTAGGCAGAGCTTTAAAACCATGCGCCAAATGGGCTTGAAACACCTGGCCATTGAGCTGCGCGACAACGGGGGCGGCAACATTGCCAACAACATTAGGCTAACCAAGTACCTAAGCCAGAAACCGTTTAAAGTGGCCGATACCGTAGCGGCCAACAGCCTGGCATACCCTTACCCCCTAAGCGTAAGGCAGGGGCTGGCCTACCAAATACAACGCTTGCTGGTGGGCACCCGCCGCGCCGATGGCCGCATACACTACCGGGCTTACGAGAACCGCATTTATAACCCCAAAAAAAGACACCATTTTAGCGGACAGGTGTACATTATAAACGGCGGGCTTACGTTTTCGGCCTCCATACTGTTTCAATGGCCGCTTATTGGGCAGGCCAATGTGCTAACCGTGGGCGAAGAAACCGGGGGTGGCTGGTATGGCAACAGTGCCGTAAATACCCCTACCGTGGTGTTGCCGCATACCAAATTGCGCGCCCGGTTGCCGCTGTATCGGTTGGTGATAAACCAAAACGAGGCGTACAAAGGCCGCGGCGTGCTGCCCATGGTTCCGGTTCCGCCCAGCAGTTGGCACCTTCGGCAGCGCCTAGACCCTAAAATGGTGGAGGTGTACCGGCGGGTAGATAGCTGTAATGCGGGTTTAAGGAAAGGATGAGGCCAAGGTTGAGGACGAGGTCGAGGTTGAGGTCAAGGATGAGGACGAGGTCGAGGATGAGGGCTAGGTCAAGGGAGAGGGTGAGGTTGAGGATGAGGTGAAGGACGAGGATGAGGCCAAGGGCGAGGTTGAGGATGAGGCCAAGGGCGAGGTTAAGGGTGAGGTCGAGGGAAAGACTGAGGCTGAGGTTGAGGCGAAAGTTAATGCCAAGGTTGAGGCTAAGGCTGAGGTTGAATGGCAGGTATTGGACGGGTTACGATTTACCTCGGCGACATTTTGCAAGGCCCCTATGAAAACAACTTTCGTGGGTAGAACATGTATTTACCGGAGAGCTCGTTTGAAAAGACCATGTTAAGTTAACCAGTTTCGCCCCGGATCCGGACACCGACTGCTTGGATTGAGCCGCATCTAAGTGTAACTCCGCAACACACAAGCTGCCGTTGCCAGCTGCACATTATGACTTTTGTGAAACCGCCTTGCCAAGGCTGACGCGAAGTTAAGACGCGCAAAATGGTAAGCAATTGCCTATCTTGCGCTACCGATTGGCGGACGTGCAGCATGCCTTAAAAACAAAATTGGCTTTTAATTGCAGCCTAAACGGGAACGTAACGCTTAGTACCCCAGTTGTTAGCGGTTATTGTAAGAGCCGCCCCTAAGCAAAACAAACTCATATTAAAGACATGCAAAATTTTACAATAAAAAGAATTGAACAAATTGATGCATTACGCGGCTTTGCATTATTTGGCATAATCATGACACATATGTTTGAAGGTTATTTGGCAAGTATGACACCGCCTCAATATGTGGGATTCAATATTTTATATCCTATAGACAGATTTTCACAGATTATAATTCAAAACCTGTTTGTTGGAAAATTTTATGCAATATTCTCAATGCTTTTTGGACTAAGTTTCTATTTAATATTAGACCAGAAAAAAGATTCAAGTTCTTTGAAGTTTATCTGGAGATTAGTGTTGTTATTTCTCATTGGTTTTATTCACCATATTCATTATAGAGGCGATTTTTTGACCGTTTATGCAGTTTTCGGTTTCGCATTGGTACTTTTTAGAAAGCTTCCTGATAAAATCATTTTAATTCTTGGACTATTTCTTGCTTTCAACGGACCAACTATAGTAACAAACTCTATTTCATTAGTTCAAAAATCAAGACAGGAAAAAGTCGAAACTTTAAATGAAACTAAAAACATAGCTGTCAATAATTCTGCAGACAATCCTGTTACAAAGGCAACTGCTTATTTTGATTTGATACTTAAAGGTGAATACCGAAAATTGCTGGTGTCTAATAGCACTACCGGTTTTTACAATAAATACAATTACCTGAAATTTAGTGGCAGACTATGGGTAATACCAGGATTATTCTTGTTAGGACTTTGGATTGGTCGTAAAAAATGGCACGAGCAAATAGATAAACTTCCAATGCTTAAACTAATTTCTTTTTCAGCTTTAATAGGTATTCCGCTGACAATAATAAGTTATTATTTTTTGCAACCGTCTAATTCTGAATTTGTTCGTTTTGTTGGCTCAATTGCCAAAGATGGTTCCAATATTTTTATGCCCCTATTGTATATTGTTATCTTACTTTCTCTTTTCAAGCTAAGTGCAACAAATAAAACTGCCAGTTTATTTATACCTGTGGGTAAAATGGGGCTTACAACCTATGTATTGCAATCAGCTTTTGGGGTTTTTATTTTTTATGGCTATGGTCTTGGGCTTTTATTAAAACTATCAGGGACAGCAGCACTCGGACTTGGATTGCTATTTTTTCTCATTCAAATACTGTTTAGCAAATGGTGGTTTAGCAAGTTTAAATTCGGACCTCTTGAGTGGCTTTGGAGAAGTGGGACAAACAGAAAATGGCAACAATTCAAGAATGACGAAAAACAACGAACCGCTAACATTGGTACTGCCAATGGTGGGGCATGACATTGGAGCAATCGGCAGCGGTAATTTTGCTGTGCTGTGGTTGGGGGCTAGACGAATAAATCCAACCTTTAGTTCTCATAATTTAACTTTGTCAAAAAGCCAGCCAGTAATTTCGGGCGGACGAATATAAAATTTTCCGCCATCAGCAATATCTGTTCGAAAGGCGCACAAATATCAACTCGATGACAAAACCCCAGCAAGTGAGCAACACAGAAGAACCAAAATAAATACATGTAAAACTGTAGCAGGCGCATTTACCGCTTGCAACCCATATTACACTCCTAACCATAAAAACCAGCCTCTACCCTTGCAGGGGCAAACTTAGTACAAGCATGAAACACCTACTTATTGGCACGTTTGTTTTGATGGCGTTGCAACATGCCTCCGCACAAACACTTTTACCCGTAGTACAAGAAAATAGAAGTATAGATAAAGACCGGTTGACGCAGATAGATTCTATATTGAAACAGTATGTGGATAAGGGCTGGTTGGCGGGTGCGGTGGTATTAGTTGTAAAAGATAATCGGGTAGTGTACTACAGAGGAAGTGGATACTCAGATCTTTCCTCCAAAAAAACAATGCAAGCGGATGCCATTTTCAGAATCATGAGCCAAACAAAGGCCATTACAAGTTTGGGCATTATGCAGTTGTTTGAGCAAGGAAAACTAAGCCTCGACCAAAATATTGCTGACTTTATTCCCGAGTTTAAGAACCCGAAAGTGGTTAAGGGTTTCAATCCTTTGGACTCTACCTATACAGCGGTGGCGGCCAAACGCGGCATTACCTTTAGAGATTTACTTACGCACACTTCGGGTATTGACTATGCTGCCATTGGTTCTGATACCATGAAAGCCATTTATGCCAAGAACGGTATTCCTTCGGGCCTAGGCTATTTTAACGAAAGCCTGTTGCTAAAAATGAAGGCATTGGGCGCACTGCCCCTGCGGCACAATCCGGGGGAAAGGTTTACATACGGGCTAAACACCGACTTATTGGGCTGCCTTATTGAAGTTATAAGCGGAGAATCGTTGGAAAACTATTGCCGTAAAAACATTTTTGAGCCGCTTGGCATGAAGGATACCCATTTCAATTTGCCGGCCAGCAAGGCCAATCGATTGGCAACGGTTTACACCGAGGATGCAGACAAAAAGATTATTGAATGGTCACCAACTTTTAGAAGCATCGACCCGGCCTATCCGCTCATGCCAAAAACCTATTTTTCGGGTGGTGCAGGATTATCGTCAACGGCGTTTGATTATGCTATTTTTTTGCAAATGCTATTGAATGGCGGTAAATTTAATGGCAAGCAAATTTTGGGTAGGCGCACCGTGGAACTGATGCTAAGCCCACAGCTGCCGGACAACTTTTTGGGGTACAACAATTTTAACCTCGGGTTTCAACTGGCTACCAAAAAATCGGCCAATTTGAACCTGCCCAACGATGGCTCATTTTCGTGGGGAGGATACTATGGCACTGCCTATTGGGCCGATCCCAAAGAAAAATTGATTGGTCTAATTATGACCCAACACACCCCAAACTCGCACAAAGACTACGAGGAAAAAATTAAAAATGTGATTTACGGCAGTTTGAGATAAGCCCAGTGAGCGTGTTGCTGTTGATGGTAGAGCACGCCGCTAATTGGCGAAGCTGTAAGCATCGGGATGCACCCACGCACCAAAAGAGCACGCAGGTAGCTAATGCATGCGCAGGTAAAGCCAACCAAGCTACCAAGGTGCGGGCCAGTACAAAGGCAACCGGCAACCCCCAGCCCCAACGATGCACTACTGCCCATGGGCCCCGGATAGTAGCGAAAAGCCCGTCTCTACCCCGTAGAGACGGCTTGTAGCGGATAGCCGGTACAAAGGCTGGGATTTGTACTACCGCCCATGGCCCCCAAAAATAAATTGATATGTAACCAGCGCTGCGCAAACGCAATGCTGGTGGCTACTGCAGCACGGCTTCTATTTGTTTAAAGCCATCGGCGGCTTCGAGGCCATTCCATAGCATGTTGTAAATGGCGGAGGCTATGGGCATGTGTGCATTAATGGTTTGGTTGATGTGAAAAATGCCTTTGCTGGCGGGGTATCCTTCGGCCACCATATTCATTTCGAGCTGGGCCACCCTTACGCTATAGCCTTTGCCTATCATATTGCCAAAAGTGCGGTTGCGGCTAAAGGGGCTATAGCAGGTTACCAGCAAGTCGCCCAGATATACGCTGCTGGCATAGTTGATGATGCCGGCATCGGGGGCGTGCTTGTGTTCCATTACCTTTTTGAGGAAGTGTACCATTTCGTCGGCCACATTGGCGGTATAAACGCTCAGGAAATTGTCGCCATAATCGAGGCCATGGGCAATGCCTGCGCCTACAGCATATATGTTTTTAAGCACGGCGGCATACTGGGTACCCCAAATGTCGTGGTTGATGATGGTGTTGAGATACTCGGTTTTAAAGTGCGCAGCTATGGTTTGGGTGGTGGCTTCATCTTCGCCACTAAAGGTGAGATAGCTGAGCTTTTCGGCGGCCACTTCCTCGGCATGACAGGGGCCCATGATGGTGAAATAGTTGGCCACGGGGAGGGCATAGTGTTGCTGCAAATACTCGTTAAGCAACTGATGTGTGTGGGGCAAAACGCCCTTGATGGCAGAAATGACCTTTTTACCCTGCAGGGCATGCTGCGGCAGATCTTGAATACTGGGCAGCAGGTAGGAGCTGGGAATGCACACCACAATGGCTTGGCTGGCCGCTATGACCTGCTGCATATTGGTACTCATGTGGAGCTGCTGCGGATTGAAATAGGCGCTTTGCAGGTAGTGCGGATTGTGCCGCCGACGCTGAAAATGGTCGATTACTTTTTGGCTGCGTAGCCACCACTGTATGGTATGGCCATTGTGGGTAAGCAGCTTGGCTAACGCGGTGGCCCAGCTGCCGCCGCCTATTATTCCGATTTGCATGGTTTTAAAAATGGGGTTTGGGGTGGCAAGTTTATCGTTTTAAAAAAGTGTAATGCAGTGGAAGCAACAGGTGGGGCGCGGCAGCCCCAAATGAAGCGAGGCAAGCGGCAAGATTATCGTTATTTTGCTAAAAGTAATACAGATAATGGGGTTAAAAAAAATACTGATGGCTGGAGGCCTAATGGCGGCTTGCTTGGGCTGCCAGTGGCGCGGACCTGCCAGCTTTGTGGTGCAGGGCCAAATACTGGGTGCTAATGACAAAATGGTGGTGCTGGCAGAACTGCCACTGAACCAGCGACACCGCCTGGTGGTGGATAGCATGCGGCTAGATAGCACGGGCCGCTACCAGTTTACCACACTGGCACAACCAGAGTGCTTTTACCAGGTGTTTGTGCAAAATGGCCCAAGCTTTTTGCTGATAAATGATGCAGAAACCATTGGCCTTGATGCCAATGCAGACCAGCCGGAACAGTACACGGTGCGGGGATCGGCGGCCAGTGCAAGCCTGCAACGCTACGATGCGGGCTTACAGGCACGATATGCACACCTGCAACGGGCGCAGCAACGGGCCGATAGCGTGGCGCCGCAGAAAAATATGGCCGATAGCCTGAAGCTGCCTTTTGTGCTACAACGGGCAGCCAGCGCCGATAGTCTTCAACGCTACCTGGCCACAGTCATTGGCACCGAGCCTAATGGCACGGCACAGTACTATATGCTGGGCTACGCTAAGACGCTGGCAACCAAAACCACGTGGCAAACGTTACTACAAGAAGCATTGAAGAAGCATCCAAAACACGCGGGCTTGCTGGCACTAACAAAGCAGCCATAAAACGAATGGCGTTTGCATTGTGGCCTCTGGGTGATGTAGGCGCCATACGACAAGCGTAGCAAAATTTTTAAAAAAGTATCCGACGCTTTTTTATACTAGCGGATGCGCTGATATTGCTAAGCTGCCTAACTTTACGGGGTGTGTAAAAAAACAAAACTTAAAGATTAAAACAAGATCAAATGAGAAAAATTTTAAGCATAATGTTGGTTATGCTGCTTGGGGTGGCTACTGGTAATGGCCAAACCGTGTATAAGGACTACGTGGATGGTAAAATTTATGTGAAGCTGAGGACAAGTTATATTAGCAAAACGGGTGAGGCTGTGGCCCCGAATTACAACTACTCGGTAAGAGATTTGCAGCTGGACAATAAGCTTATGACCGCCTATGGCATCAAGAAAGTAGAGCGGGCCTTCAAGGTAAATGGTGGCGAAAAGTTAAACAGCACCTTGATGTTAGAGTTTAGCAATTTCGGCGCAGTGAATGATGTGATTGCTGGGTTAGAAAAAGATCCGTCAATTGAATATGCTGAAAAAGTGCCTTTGGATAAACTTTGCCTGGTGCCAAACGACCCGCGCTATGCTAGCCAATGGCATCTTGAAAAAATTAACGCTGCTGTGGCCTGGAATTTTTTTGGGGCTGGTAGCAAAGTTGTAATTGCAATAGTGGACGATGCTGTAGAGCGCGACCACCCCGACATTGCACCCAACCTTTGGGTAAATCCGGGCGAAATAATTGGCAATGGCATTGATGATGATGCTAATGGCTATGTGGATGACATAAATGGCTGGGATGCGGCTCTTGGCAACAACAACCCTAACCCTCCCAATGCGGAGTTTGACCACGGTACACACGTGGCTGGTATTTCGAGTGCGGCCACCAACAATGGCCTTGGGGTGGCATCTATTGGCTTTAGCTGTAAGCTGATGTGTGTAAAGGCCACCAATAGCCCCAGTGCGGTGACGGCGGGCTACGCCGGCGTGTTGTATGCAGCCAACAGCGGTGCCAATATTATAAACATGAGCTGGGGCGGTAGCGGATCGTCTGTAACCAATCAAAATGTAGTGGAGTACGCCATTAGTCGCGGTTGCATAATGGTTGCTGCTGCGGGCAACGACAACGTAGCGTCTCAATTTTACCCAGCGGCGTATCCGGGTGTGGTTTCAGTAGCTTCTACCAGTACCAACGATACAAAGAGCAGTTTTTCGAATTATGGTCCGTGGATAAAAGTAAGCGCACCGGGTTCATCAATACTGAGCACCTACTATAACGGTACTTATGCTAATCTTTCCGGCACCAGCATGGCTTCGCCCATGGTAGCGGGATTACTGGGGCTTATGAAATCGCTAAACCCTACGGTACCCAACGCCGATTTGCTAACCTGCCTTTACAGCAGCACCGATATGGTGCAAGACTTTGGTGGACAGATGGGTGCCGGCCGCATAAATGCTGCACAAGCCATGAACTGCATATCGGCTAGTTTAAACCGAGCGCCCATTAGCGATTTTAGGGGCAACCCGCTATCGGTAGTGCGTGGCAACACCGTCACCTTTACCGACCAATCGAGCTACGCACCCACAAGCTGGCAGTGGTCGTTTCCGGGTGGTACGCCTTCTAGCTTTAATGGCCAAAGCCCACCCGCCATTACATACAGCACTGTGGGGCAATACAATGTAACCCTGACCGTATCCAATGCCTTTGGCGGCAACACCAGTACAAAAACCAACTACATTACCGTTACCGATCCACCCACCTGTCTCACAGTAAATTTCCCCGTGCCAAACACCTGGACGTTGCTTAACTATCTTTCCGGTTCAAATGCTTTAAATGGGTTTGTAAATGGTGTAAATTCGAATTTGGAGTTGCAAAAAGCCATGTTCTTTAACATGTCGGCCACAAACCACACTACGTTAACGTCGGTGGCTATTTTATTTGGCCGCGCCAATGGCACTTCACCCGAAGCAGTAGTTCCCATTCGGATTTACGATGCAACCGGCCCGGGTAATAGCCCCGGCGCATTACTCGGAACCCGTAACCTTACGATGGCATCTATACGGGCCGACGTGCTGTTGAACAGATACACCATTGTTGATTTTGCACCCAGCATTACATTACCCGCTTCAAAAACATTTTTTGTATCGGTGGACATGAGCAACTTGTTTTGGGATGCCACTTTTAAAGACACCCTAAGCATAGTTAGTAATCAAATAGGCCAGAGTACAACTACCGATATTTGGCAACAAAATGCTTCTAATGTGTGGCAACGATACGGTACAGCTGGCACATGGGGCCTAACCAATGCCGCACTTTTGATACATCCGTTTTTAACGCCCAACCCAGCCCGAAGCAACCTGAATCCCAAAAACCCGAGTGTTTGCAGCGGTAACAGCTTCTCTTTTGATGGGCGCGGCTCAACCTTTGGCGATATTTTGCAATGGCAGTTTCCAGGCGCTTCGGCACCCAATATTATAAACAATGTAATTCGGCCTTCGGCCTTTTACCCTTCCGGGGGGCAGTACAAGGTGTATTTGTTAACGCGTGGCGGATGCCAAGAGGTGCGTGTGGACAGCACCACCATTACGGTAAACCCAAGCCCCGTTATTAATATTAGCGCGCCCAAAAACCCCATTTGCGTGGGCGAAACCATCACCTTAACGGCTACGGGTGCCACAGGGCTTACCTGGAGCCCAGGTACAGGTCTTAACACCACCACGGGCAGCATTGTAAATGCAAACCCCACCAATACCACTACCTATACCATTAGTGGCAACTTGGGTGTGTGCAGCGGCAGCACCTCCTTTGAGCTGGAAGTACGGGCTAGAACTACCGATGTAACCATTTCGACCCCCACGGTGAATATTGACGGGCCCAGAATGGTAACCTTTACGGCCGTGCCCTTTAACGGCGGAAATGCAGCAGTATTCAAGTTTCTTGTGAACGACGTTGCGGTTCAGACGGGTGCCAGTGCCAGCCTAACCCGAACCGTTGCACCCGGTGACCAAATTAAATGCGAAATGACCAGCAGCGAAGCTTGTGTAAATGAAAAAGTAGTGGTATCAAACACGCTTACCATGGCTGCGGCCCTTCCAGTAACACTGGTAAGGTTTACAGGCAAAAAAGTATCTGCTGATAATTTGCTGAGTTGGACTACTGCATCGGAGTTTAACAGTAAAACTTTTGTGGTAGAGCGCAGCGGTAATGGGGCCGCCAACTTTGAATACCTAGGTAGCGTGGCAGCAGCGGGCAATAGCAATGCACCAAGAAATTACAGCTATACCCACCAGCAACCGTTGCCCGGCAAAAACTATTACCGCCTAAAAATTGTAGATAAAGATGGTAGTTTTGAGTACTCAAACATTGTGCTGATTGATGACCGCACAGGCTCGCTCACCACCGCGCTGTACCCTAACCCATCGCGTATGGGCCAGCAAGCGGTGCTTAGTGTGAGTGGGGCACGGGCCGGAAAGTTGGATTTGCTAATTACAAATGCGGCTGGTCAAGTTGTGCTTAACAGCAGCCATTTTAGTAATGATGGCAGTCTTAGAATTGCGCTGCCTTATGCAAATCTTTCAGCAGGTTTATATACTTTGAGTATCACTATGGCAAACGGCGAGAGACTTAACCCCATCAAGTGGACTGTTCTTAGATAAAATACAAATTGCTGAGTTTATACACATGCCTCCAAAACATTTGGGGGCATGTTGGCTTTAATGTAGGTGTTCGAAATAGGGAATCAGGCAACCCAAACTGGGCTTAGCCCCAAACCGAAAAGCCGCCCAATGACGAAAGCCCATGTGCAAAATGATATTTAGCAAAATGTCAAGCAAACCATATGCCATCTAACCCAAAAGTCTCACATTATAAAAGCACTTGAGCCTATGATACCTGCAAACTTCATAAGCCAAGAGTCCGTGCTAGTTTAGCGCAACTTACCCCGCCTCTGCCACAGATAGGAAACGTTTGCAGCCTTTCCCGCATAAAAATTCCGCCTGTGTAGCATAAAGTTGCGCAGGAAAGATGCTTTGGCCATTCCACGCGAACATTTTGACAACCACACCTTTGACTCAAATTATTCAACCAGTTTTCACAAGAAACTTACTTGCAGTAAACAAAAAACCAGTCGAATAAACCCTCATTTAGAAATACAATTTTGCCTGCAAACATCTACATGTGATAAAAGCGCAAAAAATGAGCCATTCTAAAATTGGCCAAACACTCTCTTTTGAACTTGAAACCGTCCCTCCAGCCCCCTAATTGACTGGAACGATACTCAAATTACAAAAGAGAGTGTAAATTTGAAATATCATGGGAAAGCAAGTACGAAAAAGTGTCCAAGA
>RDXD01000416.1 GCA_004292575.1 Bacteroidota bacterium | reverse complement strand
ATTGGTTTTTTAGACCAAAATCAGGAGTTTAGACCATACAAGCTGGTATCGGCCAAAAACGACCAACTAAAAATCACCACGCTCAACAGCTATTCGGTAAGGGTGAAGTAGCATCCCATGGCCGCTTCTAAAGCCAACGGCACCCTGCTTAGAAGGCTTTTGTACAGTTTGCCACCGGTGTATAACAAATGCCCATACCGTAGTGGTTAGCACTTACTTTTGCGCCCTTAAAAAAAAGAGCCACGCGGCTTCATGTGCCAAGTTTTCTGTGTTGTGTGTGTTTGGGTTTGCGCCATGCACATACCGGTAGTGGCACAAGCGCTGTACATTGTAAAGTATTGATTATGAATGATGTGTTAAGTTATGCAAGCTCGGTTTCAACCCAGTTGCAGATAAGTGTACGCCCGGTGCAAGTGGTGCTACAACTGTTGGCCGAAGGGGCCACCATACCCTTTTTGGCACGCTACCGCAAAGACCAAACGGGAAATTTGGACGAAGTACAAATTGAAAAAATACAAGACGAAGCCAAGCGGCAACTTGAGTTTGCGGAGCGCAAGGCCTTTATTGTAAAAGCCATTACCGAGCAGGGCAAAATGACCGACGCGCTCATGGCCAGCTTAGATGCCGCTACGTCGGTAAACGGGCTTGAGGACATTTATCTGCCTTTTAAGCCAAAGCGCCGCACCAAGGCTCAGGAAGCCCGCGAAAATGGGTTGGAGCCGCTAAGCGTCGTGCTGCTGGCCCAGCAAAATGTGGATGTAGAGGCCGCCGCCGCCGCCTTTGTAGGCCCCAATGTGGCTACCATTGCCGATGCGCTACAGGGCGCTAGGCATATAGTGGCCGAGCTGGTAAGTGAAGATGCCGATGTGAGGGCAAAAATGCGCCGCTTGTTTGAGCAGGATGGGTGGCTTATAAGCAGGGTAGTAGCCGATAAAACTGCCGAGGCCGCCAAATACAAAGATTATTTCGACTATAAAGAGGCGGTAGTAAAGGTGCCGGGCCATCGCGGGCTGGCAGTATTGCGTGGTTTTATGGAAGGTATGCTGCGCATTAGCATTGAGGCGCCAGCAGAAGAAGCAGTCTCGCTCATCTCCAAACAATATATAACATCGGCCGGGTCCGAGGCTGAACACTTGCGCAAAGCCATTGAGGACGCCTACAAGCGTTTGTTGCAGCCAGCCTTAGAGAGCGAGTTTAGGATGGCGTTAAAGCAGCGCAGCGACGAGGAAGCCATCAACGTATTTGCCGACAATTTGCGCCAACTGCTGCTATCGGCGCCCTTGGGCGGTAAGCGACTGTTGGCCATCGACCCCGGCTATCGCACCGGTTGCAAAACGGTGTGTCTCAATGAAAACGGAGAGCTATTGGTGGCTACGGTTATTTATATACATGAAGCCAACCGGCTAAACGATGCGCAACAAACCCTGAGACACCTGGTGGCTACCCACAGCATTGAAGCCATTGCCATTGGTGATGGTACCGCTGGCCGGGAAACTGAAAAATTTGTAAAATCACTGGCACTACAACTACCGGTGTATTTGGTAAACGAGGATGGTGCCAGCATCTACAGTGCCAGCGAGGTGGCCCGCGACGAGTTTCCCGATCAGGACATTACGGTGCGTGGGGCCGTTAGCATTGGCAGGCGCTTAATGGATCCCCTGGCCGAGCTGGTAAAAATTGACCCCAAAAGCATTGGTGTGGGCCAATATCAGCACGATGTAAACCAAACCCGGCTAAAGGAAAAGCTGGATACCACGGTGGTAAGCTGCGTAAATGCAGTGGGCGTTAACCTGAACACGGCCAGCAAAAACCTGTTGAGTTATGTAAGCGGCATTGGCGAAGGACTGGCAAAGAATATTGTGGACTACCGTAAAGAAAAGGGGCAGTTTACAAACCGTAAGCAGTTGCTGGAGGTTCCCCGCTTGGGCGCCAAAGCATTTGAGCAATGTGCCGGTTTTTTGCGGGTAAAAAACAGCACCGAACCCCTAGATGCCAGCGCGGTGCACCCCGAGTGTTATCCACTGGTGCAAAATATGGCCGCCGATTTGGGTGTAGATGTAGCCAGCTTAATGGGAAATACAGCACTGCTCAACAGCATTGATAAGCAACGCTACACCAGTTTTGGTGCTTTTGCCGTAAGCGATGTACTGGCCGAATTAAAAAAGCCGGGTCTCGACCCGCGGGCCACCGCCACCCATTTCGAATTTGGTAACGTGTACAGCATTGACGACGTAAAAATTGGTGACATACTACCCGGCATAGTTACCAATATTACCAAGTTTGGTGCCTTTGTGGATGTGGGTGTAAAACAAGATGGGCTGGTGCATGTAAGCGAAATTGCGCACCGCTACATAGCCGACCCCGCCGAAGCTTTAAAACTAGGGCAGCACGTGATGGTAAAAGTAACCGATGTGGACAAGGATCGCCAGCGAATAGCACTAAGCATAAAGCAAACGCAGGAGGCGCCGGGCCGCCAAGCTGCCAACCTGCCGCGGGTAAAGGGGCAAAGTGCCCCGCCGGCGCGTACGGTTGCAAAGCCAGCTGCCTCAGCCAATGCCGCCGCTGGTTCTGACAATCTGAATGATGCTTTAGCGCAGCTGAAGCAAAAATTTAAACGGTCCTAACAAAGCCCCTGCCTCGGTCAAAAAAGGGGGGGTGGCGGAGGCTGCTAATTTTTTTTAACAACGTGTTTTAACCCATAACGCCTTCTAAAGCCATCATTTTGGCAGTTCAATAGCTACCTGCTTTATATTCGCCGCACTTTTCAATCAGAATAACTACTATGAGCTTTAAACGTATCAATAACATTACCGGTTGGGTAGTGTTTCTTATTGCCACAGCCGTGTACGTGCTTACAGCCGAAAAAAATGGCAGCCTTTGGGATTGTGGCGAATTTGTGGCCAGTTGCTTCAAATTACAGATTCCGCACCCGCCCGGCGCACCCTTGTTTGTTATTCTTGGCCGCGTATTCATCATTTTTATGGGTAATGACCCCGCTACGGCCGCCAAAGCAGTTAACTTTATGAGTGCTGTGGCCAGCAGCTTTACCATATTATTTTTGTTTTGGACCATTACCCACTTTGCCCGCAAGTTGGTAAACCCCGTTATAAGTACCATTACTGGCACACAGCTCATCTCCATTATGGGCGCCGGTGTGGTGGGAGCGTTAGCCTACACTTTTAGCGATTCGTTTTGGTACAGTGCCGTAGAGGGCGAGGTGTACGCATTGAGTAGCTTTTTTACCGCACTGGTATTTTGGGCCATGTTAAAGTGGGAGCAAGCAGTTGACGCCGACGGCACGACCGATGGCAGCAACCCCGCGCATTTCAACGCCGACCGTTGGATTGTTTTTATCTTCTTTATGATGGGTCTGAGTATTGGGGTGCACTTACTCAACCTGCTTACCATACCCGCCATCGTAATGATTTACTACTTTAAGCGGTACACGGTAACCAAATGGGGAACATTTTGGGCGTTTTTAATAGGTTGTGTAATTACTGGGTTTGTGCAAAAAGCGGTTATTCAATACACCATCAATGGTGCTGGTCTTTTTGACCGGATTTTTGTAAACAGTTTTGGGCTTCCCTTTTTTACAGGCTTTGCGGTGTTCTTCTTGTTGTTGGCAGCAGGGCTGTGGTATGCACTACGCATGGCCAATAAAAAAGGATGGTACTACCTGCGCCTGGGTGTGTGGTGCACCACTTTTATGCTAATTGGCTACAGCAGCTATCTTACTACCATGATTCGCAGCAGTGCCGACCCTGGCGTGGACATGTATAACGTGGACAACCCCATGAGTTTGCAGGGCTATCTCGGTCGCGAACAGTACGGCGATTTCCCCTTGGTTTATGGCCAGGTATTTACGGCTCAACAGCGTAATATACAGCGCGGCGAGGGCAAAATGCGCTATCAAAAAAGCAAAAACAACTACATTGAAATTGGCGAATCGCCAAAGGACATCTACGCGCCGGAGGATATGATGTTTTTTCCCAGGGTTTGGGATCGCAGTAACGATCAAAATCATGCCGATTACTATGCCGATTTTTTACAAATTGGTAAAAACAACGACCCCAAAGCACAGGGCGACCCCGATACCGGACCGTACGAGCGCCGCCCAAGTTTTGGCGATAACCTTAAGTTTTTCATCGGCTATCAAACCTACTGGATGTATTTCCGGTATTTTATGTGGAATTTTGCCGGTAAGCAAAACGATGTGCAGGGCGTAAGTGCCAGCAATGTGCGAGATGGCAATTGGATTACAGGTATTTCGTTTGTTGACAACCTCCTCTACGGCGATCAAGCCAGCCTGCCCGAAACCCTTAAGCAAAACAAGGCCCACAACAAGTTGTTGGCATTGCCACTTATGCTGGGTTTAATTGGTCTCTTTTTCCACTACCGTCGCCACCGTCACGATTTTATTGTAAACATGCTATTGTTCTTTTTTACCGGCATGGCCATTGTGCTTTACCTTAATCAGGCGGGCAATCAGCCTCGCGAACGCGACTATGCTTATGTGGGCAGCTTCTATGCCTTTGCGGTTTGGATTGGCTTAGCAGTGCCTGCTTTAGTGCAACTGGCTGTGCAAAAAATGCAGAAATTGCTGCAAAGCATCGTTATATCCGCAGGTATTGTGTATTTGGTGGCAGCCACCGCGGCCGCCGTTGGCAGCGCCGAACCCAGCGCTTTTGCTGGTATGGCACTGCTTGGGGTTATTGCGTCTTTGCTTACGTTTGGACTATACTACGTACTCAGTGCTGCCAAAAGTGAGCGCAACATTGCGGTGGCGGCAGTATTTATTTGCGCCATTGCAGCGCCCATTTGGATGGCTACCCAAGAGTGGGACGACCACGACCGAAGCCAAAAAACAACCGCCCCCGATTTGGCCAAAAACTATCTTGAGAGCTGTGCGCCCAACGCCATACTGTTTAGCTTTGGCGATAACGATACGTATCCATTGTGGTATGCACAAGAGGTGCAAGGGGTGCGCCCCGATGTGCGGGTGATTAACTACAGCCTGCTGGGCATAGACTGGTATATAAATCAGCTGAGGTATAAGGTAAATGCTAGCCCCGCCATGGATGTAATTTGGTCTCCAGAACAAATAGAAGGCGACAAGCTAAACTTTGCTGTAAACATGCAGCAAGAAACCCGTTACGCCGATTTGTACTCCACGCTCAAAGATTGGGTGGGTACAGCCGACCCTGCCAAAATGTACAACAACGATGGCGATATGCTGCCCATTTTACCCACCAGCAAGTTCTTTATACCGGTTGATAAAAATCTGGTATTGCGCAATGGCACCGTGTCTGCTAAAGATTCGGCGGCCGTTACCGATAGCGTTAAGTTTGACATTGGCGGACGTAGCGGATTGCTAAAAAACGACCTGGCCGTATTGGCCGTTATTGCTTCGAGCAAATGGCAACGCCCCATCTATTTTACCAGCCGGTTTGATGAGCTGGGTTTTCAAAATTACCTGCGCCGCGATGGTCTAACCTACCGACTGGTACCCATAGCCAACCAAGATGTAAACACCGAGTGGGCTTACGAAAGAATGCTAAAGCAGTTTGCATTTGGCAGCGCCGAAAAAAAAGGTGTGTATTTTGACGAAGAAAATCGCAGACACCTCAACGGCATTAGACAAGCCTATGGCGATGTGGCCGTGGCATTGGTGGGCGAAAACAAGAAGGAGGAGGCCCGCAACTTGCTAAACAGGGTAGATAAAATGATGCTGGAGGAGAATATGCCGTATGGATTGGTTAGCCGATACAACATGCACAACCAAACAAGTCTGATGCTATTGGAAGCTGCTTACCGCGCCGAAGATTCGGCATTGGCCAAAAAAATTGGAACTAAGGTTCGCAAGGACCTTAACGAGCAAATGGCCTATTACAGTGCATTGGGCGAGCGCCGGTCGGAGCGCATGAGCCAAGAGGTGCAGCGCACCCAAATGATGCTGCAGATGCTGGACCAAATGGAAAGCTATTTGAAACAGCAAAGCCCCGAAGCCAGTTTAAAAATAAACGATTCGGGTAGTTTGCCTTCGGCACCCATGCCCGCTACTCCCACCAAATAGAAATCGTAATTTTACCTTACACCAAAGCCGGCCTCATTAAAAATAGGCCGGCTTTTGTTTACCCCTTGGGGTCTCAGAATTTTATTACAACTATAATATCGGTACAACGTTATAGGTATGTACATTTAAACGCTTATATCTTAAAAATGCTTGGTAACCGTTTTTTAAAATTTGATCCCAAGGCTGAAGGCAAATCGAAATTTGACCAACTGCTGGATTTGTTTACGCAGTTGCTGGGTTATACCGATGGCGATGCGGGCGAAGCACTGCGCTGGATGAACGAAATGGACAAGAAGTACCAGCTTACCAACGACGCGTATGGCATGGGCGACTTTATTGACGAACTGAAAGAGAAAGGTTATATAAGTGAGGATAAACAGAACGGCGAAATTGAAATAACCCCAAAAACAGAGCAGGGCATTCGTAAACGCAGCCTCGAAGAAATTTTTGGCAAGCTAAAAAAGACCAAGCAGGGCAATCACATCACCACCAAGCCCGGCTTGGGCGATGAGTTAAACTCCGATAGTCGCCCGTTCAGGTTTGGCGATACGATGGAGCAGATTGACTTTACCGAAAGCATCCGGAATGCCCAAATTAACCGTGGTGTAGAGGCATTTAGCATGCAGGAAGATGACCTCCACATTCGCGAGGCAGACTTTAAAACCCAAACCAGTACCGTGCTAATGATCGACATTAGCCACAGCATGATTTTGTATGGGGAAGACCGCATAACGCCTGCAAAAAAAGTGGCCATGGCGCTAAGCGAACTCATTACCACCAAGTATCCGAAAGATACCATTGATATTGTGGTGTTTGGGGATGATGCTTGGACGGTGGAAATAAAGGATTTGCCTTATTTAAAAGTAGGCCCCTATCACACCAACACCGTGGCAGGTTTACAGCTGGCTATGGATTTGCTGCGGAGGCGTAAAAACCCCAACAAGCAAATTTTTATGATTACTGATGGTAAACCCACCTGCTTAAAAATAGGAAACCGGTACTATAAAAATAGCTTTGGGATTGACCAAAAAATATTTACCCGCTGCTTAAACCTAGCAGCCCAGTGCAAAAAATTAAAGATTCCCATTACCACCTTTATGATTGCCAGCGATCCCTATTTGCAGCGCTTTGTTACCGAGTTTACTGAAACCAACAACGGCAAAGCTTTCTTTGCCAGCCTCGATAAGTTGGGGGCTTTCATTTTCAAAGATTTTGAAAGCGGAAAGCGCAAAACAGTTTATTAATATCGTCCCATTCGGATTGGCTCACGCATTTACATTAAACAAAAAATCATACAACATCCATTATGTTGCACAAAACCCTTGGCGCACTTTTACAATCGGGCTACAAAAGCAAAACCATAAAAGAAGAAATTCGAAACAACCTTATTGTTCGGATACAACAAAAAAAGGACAGTTTTCCTGGTGTGTTAGGCTACGAAGACTCTGTGATACCCGACACGGAGCGGGCTTTGCTTAGCCGGCATAATATTTTGTTTCTTGGCCTTCGTGGCCAGGCCAAAACCCGCATGGCCAGGCAAATGGTCGATTTGTTAGACGAGTACATTCCATACGTAGAAGGCAGCGAAATAAACGACGACCCACTACGGCCCATTAGCAAATTTGCACGACAGCTGATAGCCGAAAAAGGAAATGACACGCCCATAGCCTGGCTGCACCGCAGCGAACGTTACGGCGAAAAGTTGGCTACACCCGATGTGAGTGTGGCAGACCTTATTGGTGATATTGACCCCATTAAAGCAGCGAACTTAAAGCTAAGTTTTGCCGACGAAGGCGTGCTGCACTATGGCATAATACCGCGTAGTAACCGCTGTGTTTTTGTGATAAATGAACTGCCCGATTTGCAGGCACGCATACAGGTGGCCCTTTTTAATATTTTGCAGGAAGGCGATATTCAGATTCGCGGTTTTAAACTGCGCATGCCGCTTGATATGCTCTTTGTGTTTACCGCCAACCCCGAAGATTATACCAACAGGGGCAGCATTGTAACGCCGCTGAAAGATCGTATTGAAAGCCAGATTTTAACCCACTACCCCAAAACCATTGAAACGGGCTTAGCCATAACGGCGCAGGAAGCCAGGGTGCTGCCAGAGCAGTTGGAACGCATTGCCTTTAGCGATTTTATGAAACGGCTGATAGAACAAGTGGCGTTTGAAGCACGCAGCAACGAGTATGTTGACAAAAAAAGCGGCGTAAGTGCACGCTTAACCATTGCTGCGTTAGAAAATGCCTACAGCACGGCCGAGCGCCGGGCCTTAATGCACAATGAACCCACTACCCAAGTGTGGGTGGCCGATATGGCCGGCATTATACCCGCCATTACCGGTAAAATTGAGTTGGTGTACGAAGGTGAGCAAGAAGGACCCTATCAGGTGGCAGTCAACTTGCTCGATAAGGCCATTCGCAGCTTATTTGTGCAGTATTTTCCTAACCCCGAAATGCTAAAAAAACGCCGCAACACCAGCAAGCAGGGGCCGCAAAAAGAAGTTGAAAACCCCTATAAGGCCATTACGCAATGGTTTGATGCCGGAAATAGTGTGGACATTTTTATAGACAGCAGCGACCGCGAAAAAGTAAGCAAGCTCTACACGGTAAACGGCCTGTTCGCCTTGGTAAAAAGATTTTTTCCACAGGGTAGTGAATCTGAAACCAACCTGCTTATGGAATTTGTGTTACACGGATTGTCGGCATACTCGCTCATCAGCAAAAAAACCATTGAAGGGCGCATTGAATTTAAAGACCTGATGGCCAGTATGCTCAACATGGGCCCATCGGCTACAGATGATGACATAGACGAGTAGAAATGACGACGGGGAGCTAAACAACCGGAAGCCAAGGATACCGCAGCTTTTACTGGACGCAGTGCCAAGTTGATGCAAGCAGCACCCTACTGCGGCCAATAGTTGCCGCAGCATGTAGTTTGCTCTGTTGGTGTACGTTATAGTTTTCTACTGCACCAGTTTTGCAACACTGCCTTTGGGCCCTACCAAGTAGGCTACCTTACCATCGGCAGTGGTGGCACAAGCATGAAATGGTGTTTTGCTGACGCGCTTCCACGCGTTGCCTTGTTGGTTGCAAACGGCCACACCACTGGTGCCGCAGCAGAGGTATCCATTTTTCCAATTGGCTACACTGCTTTTGTAGCCCAGTGTTTTAGGCACCGTTATCCAACTGCTACCCGCCGAGGTGCTGATGCAGGCGTTACCGCTGTCTTCTAACGGAGCAGCATAGTTGCCGCCAACTATCATCCAGTTTTTACCATTGGCCGCCCAGCTGTTGGCACCCTTGCTCTGCATGCCCTGAACCAGGCCCAGTTGTGTTGCTTTTGGGGGTATTAAAATGTTGTTGCCCATTAAAATTAACCGCGATGTTAAGCCGCCGGTTACAAATCCCCAGCCGTAGTCCTGTTGGTTTACAAATTGTATGTTGCTGCCACTACTGGCAAAAAGCGCCTCACCAGGTTTTGCTTCCGGCCGCTCCAACAGGGGGTATTCGGCCCAAGTATTGCCGCTATCCAGGGTTTCAATAATCCAAAAGCGGCCATCTATAGGGTCGCCCACGCAGTAGCCATGCTCGGGGTCATCAAAGGCCATGGCGTCTAAAAACATGCCGGGTTTGTTTTTTTCATACACCGTTTTCCATGTTCGGCCAGTGTCGGTGGTTTTTAAAATTAGGGCGGGGTTGTCCACAGCCATTATCAAAGCGGTGCCTGCACTCAAGGCTACTACAGATCTAAAGTCGCGCTTTTCGTGGCCTTTTACGGTTTGCCAATTCAAGGTTTTGCCGCCATTAAGGCTATGTACCACCGTGCCTTGGTTGCCGCTGGCCCAAAAAGTGTTGGCATTTAGGGTGCTTATGCCCCTCAGGCTGGTGGTGCCGGTACTGTCTAAAATGGTAAGTTGCTGTGCTGTGCCGTATTGGAAAACGGCCAAGAACCCAACTGCGATTATATAAGGCTTATACCTTTTGATATCCATAAAAAAAGCGGCAAAGTGTGCTTTGCCGCTTTAAAAATACAATATTCTGTCATTTAAGGAATTTGCAACACTTGCCCAACCTGAATATGGTCGGGGTTATCGCCAATTACCTCAACGTTGGCATTGTAAATTTCTTGCCAGGTTTTACCAAACTTGCGACCAATCTTACTCAAGTTGTCGCCGCCTTTTACTTCGTATGTGGCAGTGGCAGGTGCAGTAATGTTCATAACCACATCAGCGCTCCTAAACTCGGGGTCTAGCTTTTCGTACACATCCCAAAGTTGATCTTTTACTTCGGCAGTGGCAGCATCACCATCTATATACAGTACACCATCCTGCTCGCGAACCAACAGGTTAGCCACCCCAGCATTGGTGGCAGTACTTACCAATTCGGCATATTTTTCTTGTAAGGCCATGAATTATGTTTTTATTTTTTAAGGGTAATTTGGTTTACTACTTTCCTTGGTTTTAGGCCATTTACGGCAGCCATAACCACGGCTAAATCTGATTTTTTAAGGTCGCCGGTTAGCGTAACCACACCGTCTTTTACGTCAGCTTTTATCGATGCAAAAGCAGCAAGGGCAGCAGCCACACCGTCAATCAGGGTTTGGTCGGGGTTTACAACTACGGGTGGTGGTGGCGGGGCTACGGTAAGACTGTTGGACACACTTTTAATGCCTTCAATGGCCTTTACAGCCGCTTCTGCGGTTGACTTTGCTGCTTCGTCGGCTACTTGGCCACTAATGGTGGCTACGCCGTCTTTTACATCCACCATAAGTCCGGGCATGGCAGCCACGGCAGCCTCTACGGTGGCTTTCAACTCAGCGTCGGTAGGCTTTTTTTTACAAGATGGTGCCAAAACCATCAGTGCAGATGCCAGCAGCAAACTGCCAAAAATTCGGTTTAGTTTCATAAAAAATTATTTTTTTTGAGGGCGAAAAGTAAGGGGTTTTGACTGGCTAGGGTCTAGTAATTTTAGGCGTTAAGATTTGTTAACATTTTCTTTAGGTATGGTGCTGAAAATCAAACCATTATGCCTGGTGAGCGGGGCTCGGCTGGCTTTTAATTGTTGGAGTAGCCAAAAATGGACAGATTTACTGGTAAGAAAATTGGTGTTTTCTAAAAAAATTATCAACATTTCTGTGCTGGCTGTTTAAAAACACGCCGAGGCTGCTGGTTGCCCTACCTTACTTTTGTAGGCTGCCTGTGCATGCCTCATAAGGGTAGCTAAGCACAAAGCGCACAAACCAGTACCATGGCCAATAGCAAACCACAAATTTTCGATTACAACGAAGACAGTATAAAAACTTTAGACTGGCAGGAGCACATTAGGTTGCGGCCGGGCATGTACATAGGTAAGCTGGGCGATGGTAGCAGCGAAGACGATGGCATTTATGTGCTTATAAAAGAGGTAATTGACAACTGCATAGACGAGCACACCATGGGCCACGGTAAGCATGTGGATATTGTGCTTGACAAAGATGGCAAGGCTACCATACGGGATTATGGCCGGGGCATACCCTTGGGGAAAGTGGTGGATGTGGTGAGCAAGATAAATACCGGTGCTAAGTACGACAGCAAGGCGTTTCAAAAAAGTGTGGGGCTTAATGGGGTGGGCACCAAGGCGGTAAATGCCCTAAGCAGCTATTTTAAGGTGACTGCTTACCGCGAAGGCAAGGCCAAAAGTGCCGAGTTTGCCCGTGGCATTTTAATAAAAGAAAGCAAGGAACAGCCCACCAATCAGGAAAATGGCACCGAAGTAACTTTTTTGCCCGACGAAGCGGTATTTAAAAACTATAAACATCGCCCCGATTTCATTGAAAATCAACTGTGGAACTATTGCTACCTCAACGCGGGCTTGGTAATAAACTTTAACGGCAAGCGGTTTGTAAGCAAAAATGGCTTGTTTGATTTGCTACAGCGCAAAGCCAACGCCGACGAGCTGCGGTATCCCATTGTCCACATCAAGGGCGAAGATGTGGAGCTGGCGTTTAGCCACAACAACGATTATGGCGAGGACATTTATTCGTTTGTAAACGGCCAGTACACCACCCAGGGTGGCACACACCAGCAGGCTTTTCGTGAGGCCTTTGTAAAAACCATACGCGATTTTTACAAAAAAGACTACGAAACCAGCGATATTAGGCAAAGCATTGTAGCAGCCATTAGCGTACGCGTGCAGGAACCCGTGTTTGAAAGCCAAACCAAAACCAAATTGGGCAGCAGCAATGTGTTTGAAGGTGGGCCCACCATTAAAAACTTTATGGCCGATTTCTTGGCCAAAGAATTAGACAACTTTTTGCATAAAAATCCCACATTGGCCGATGCGCTAAAAAAACGCATCGAGCAAAGTGAACGCGAACGCAAAGAACTCCAGGGCATTAAAAAACTGGCCAACGACCGCGCCAAAAAAGCGGCCCTCAACAACAAGAAGCTCCGCGATTGTAACACGCATTTTAACGATACCTTACCCGCCAAAAACCGCGAAGAGTATCAGCTGCGCATGAACAGCACCACGCTTTTTATTACCGAAGGCGATAGCGCCAGTGGTAGCATAACCAAAACCCGCAACGTAGATCACCAAGCCGTGTTTAGCTTGCGTGGAAAGCCACTCAACTGCTTTGGGCTTACCAAAAAAGTGGTGTACGAAAACGAAGAGTTTAACTTGCTGCAGCATGCGTTAAACATTGAAGATGGGTTAGACGATTTGCGCTACAACCGCATTATTTTAGCCACCGATGCCGATGTGGATGGCATGCACATAAGGCTGCTGATGATGACCTTTTTTTTACAATTTTTCCCCGATTTAGTAAAGCGTGGCCATTTGTACATTTTAGAAACGCCCCTGTTTAGGGTGCGCAATAAACAGCAAACTTTTTATTGCTACGACGAAACTGAAAAGCAGGAGGCGATGCGGAAACTGGGTAAAAATCCGGAGATTACACGCTTCAAAGGTTTGGGCGAAATTAGCCCCGGCGAATTTGGTGCTTTTATTGGCGACGATATTAAGCTACAACCCGTGCTGCTAGAGCAAGGCGACCATATTCAGCAGCTGTTGGATTATTACATGGGTAAAAATACCCAGCAGCGTCAGGAATTTATAATCGGGAACCTGCGTGTGGAGGTTGATTTAATAGAGGAAGTGTCTGTAAACTAAGCCACCAAAACACACCATTTCATGCTTGAATTTCATACCGATTATAAACGCTACTTCGCTCTGCAATACGACAATGCCCGGCAGGCCATTATTCCGTTTATTGAAGAGATAAGGCCGCTTGAGCCGGGTATGCGGTTGTTAGAAATTGGCTGTGGGCAGGGTTCGCTGCTAAAGGCATTTGCAGAAAGGGGTTTGCAATGCGTGGGCGTGGAAATGTTTGCATTGTGGTTAGAAATGGCAAGGGAAAACTTGGCAACAGAAATAGCATTGGGTAGCATTTCCATCATAGACAGCAATATTTACGACGTAAATCCCAATACGGCCTGGACCAGTAAGTTCGATATAATTGTATTGAAAGATGTGATTGAACACATACACGACCAAAAGAAATTGATGTCTTGGATGAAAAGCTTTCTCAACCCGGGAGGCATGGTGTTCTTTGCATTTCCGCCCTGGCAAATGCCTTACGGCGGTCACCAACAAGTAATGCCCGGCTGGCTGGGAAAAACGCCTTACTGGCACCTGTTGCCCATGCCCCTCTTTAAAGCCTTGCTAAAGGCCAATAAAACGCCGGCGCCAGAATTGGTTGAAATTAAGGAAACAGGCATAAGCATAGAGCGCTTCGAAAGGATAGCTCACCAAACGGGGTACACGGTGCAAAAAAAGCAACATTGGCTTATCAATCCGGTGTATCAATACAAATTTGGCTGGAAGCCGCGCAAGCAACTATGGCTGATAACAAAATTGGTGTACATCAGAAACTTTTTTACCACGGGCGTTTTTTATGCACTAGTTACCAAATCGTAGTGGCTTTTGTGAAGGTTAAAGCATTTTTTAGAAACTTAGAAATCGAATTTTTAGAACCATGATTCACGTTGTTTTTAACGCCGCCGATAAACATGTGCTGGAGCAGGTAATAGCCTTAGACGCCACGCTTGAGGGCCCTGTGTTTCAAATTATGGACGATTATGCCGTGGGGCCACTCAATAAATTAGATACACCGGACGGCTGGCAAGCGCGCCGCAACTGGTGGCAAGCCCTGCTGCAGATTACAGCCGAATATCCGGTGCAAGAAACCATGGACATGGTGCAAGACAAGCTTACTTTGCACACCTTGCTCAAGCAGCTTGAAGAAGACGCCAATGAAGTAATCTGGATTTGGGCAGCACAGAATAAGCACGATGTGTGCGGCTATTATTGGAGCATTAGTCAAATGGCAGCAGCCAGCGGCAGAGTTTTTATTTTATACCTCAATAATCTGCCTTTTATCAACGAAAAAGGAGGCATTTTCTACCCCACATGGTTGCATCAAATACAGCCCAAAGAATTTTTGAAAGCAAAAAAACTGGCGCGCCCTGTAACGCCCAGCGAGTTTGAAATTGATGGCGACGAGTGGGCCAGGTTGTGTGCCGACAACCAAATGGTACGCTTGTTAGAGGGCGGCAAGAAGATTATTGGCAAGCCCGAAAGCTTTTACGACAACGCATTGCTGTCCTACCTGACTGGCGATTTTCAAAAGGCTCATCGGATTATCCAGACGTTTCTGGCAAAGGAAAGAGAAACAACCGGCGATTTGTTTTTGCTGTGGCGACTAAAGCAATTGGTGGCAGCAAATGCGCTGGAGCTGCGGGGCGATATCGAAAAATCGTCGAAAGAATTTGAGCTGCGCAACCCCCAACTACCCATGGGGAAAAAGAAGGGTGGCGATGTAGAAAAAGCATAAATATTAACCCTATCATGAGTGCCGAGAACCCCGTTTTTGATAATACTGACAACAGCAGCATTGGCGTATCCGACCTTTATAAAGGTTGGTTTTTAGACTACGCCTCGTATGTAATTTTAGAACGTGCAGTACCCGCCATTGAAGATGGACTAAAGCCGGTGCAAAGGCGCATACTGCATGCCATGAAGGAGATGGATGATGGGCGTTATAATAAGGTAGCCAATATTGTGGGCCAGAGCATGCAATATCACCCCCATGGCGACATGAGCATAACCGACGCGCTGGTAAACATGGGCCAAAAAGACTTGCTGATAGATACACAGGGCAATTGGGGCGATGTGCGCACCGGCGACGCCGCTGCTGCTGCCAGATATATTGAAGCCCGACCAAGCAAGTTTGCGCTAGACGTGGCATTTAATGCCAAAACCACCAATTGGCAAATGAGCTACGATGGCAGAAAGCAAGAGCCTGTAACACTGCCTATGAAGTTTCCTTTATTGTTGGCGCAGGGCGCCGAAGGCATTGCAGTGGGGCTAGCCACCAAAATACTGCCCCATAACTTTATTGAACTCTGCCAGGCCTCTATAAGCCACCTGCGCGGTAACAGTTTTTCCCTGTTTCCAGATTTTATAACCGGCGGACAAATTGACGTTAGCAATTATAACGATGGCAAAAGAGGCGGCAAAGTGCGTATTCGAGCACGGATAGAAGAAGTGGATAAAAAAACACTGGTTATTCACGATGTGCCATTTGGTGTAACGGTTAGTGGTCTTATAGATTCCATAACCAAGGCAGTGGACGCCAAAAAAATTCAGGTAAAAAAGGTAACCGATATAACCGCTAAAGAGGTGCGTTTAAACGTGGAGCTATCGCCGGGCGCCTCGCCAGATATTACCATTGATGCGCTTTATGCCTTTACCGATTGCGAAGTAAGCGTATCGCCCAACGCCTGTGTGATAGCCGAGGAAAAACCCCGCTTTTTAACCGTAACCGAATTGCTGCAGTTTAATACCCAGCATACCAAAAACTTGCTCGGCAAAGAGTTGGAAATAAAGCTGGCCGAATTGGCTGAAAAGTGGCATTATACATCGCTGGAAAAAATATTTTTTGAGGAAAAAATATACAAAGAGCTAGAAAAAAAACATGAAGATTGGGAAAGCGTACTCAAAGCCATTGACAAAGCTTTTACACCTTTTAAAGCCAAGTTGCGCCGTGCCATTGCAAAAGAAGACATTATAAAACTTACCGAAAAGCCGGTGCGGCGGATATACAAGTTAGATATTGACGATTTAAACAATCAGATAAAAGGGATAGAAGCAGAAATAAAACAAGTGGAGTTTGACTTGGCCCATCTTACCGATTACGCTGTAAAGTGGTTTGAGACCTTATTGGCTAAATATGGCAAGGGTAGGGAGCGCAAAAGCGAAATAAAATTGTTCGACACCATACAAGTGCGGCAGGTGGCCATTGCCAACACCAAATTGTACATTAATCGCGTGGAAGGCTTTGTGGGCTCTGGCCTAAAGAAAGAAGAGTTGCTGGCGGAGTGTAGTGATCTTGACGATGTAATTTGTTTTACAAAGGCCGGCAAAATGAAGATTGTTCGGGTGGCAGAAAAAGTGTTTATTGGCAAAGACATTATACACGCGGATTTGTTTCAAAAAAATGACGAACGCACCACCTACAATATGGTTTATGTGGATGGGAAAACGGGCATTTGCTATGCGAAACGCTTTAATGTAAACGGCATCAC
>RDXD01000360.1 GCA_004292575.1 Bacteroidota bacterium | reverse complement strand
TGCTGCGCTCCAAAGTCCATTTGCATTAAAAACGCTAACGCAGTTAAATGCCCCAAACCTTAATCTCGGTTCTATTATTTATGTAGATGGCGCCAATATGTATCGGAAAAGCTCTGCTGCCTTAAAAATAGCCCGCCAGCTAGACGGTGCTTGGCCTTTGATGTACGGATTTATGATAGTGCCCAAACCCATAAGGGACTGGGTTTACGACTATGTGGCTAAAAATAGGTACAAATGGTTTGGCAAAACTGAGTCGTGCTGGCTACCTAAGCCCGAGCTGAAGGCACGGTTTTTAGACCTTGCGTAGTTTAGTCACCACCGTTCTGGTTGGTTTCGCGCTGAATGATGGCCTGAAAACGACGATGATTTTTGCGCCAAGCCAAAACTGACACGCTAAAGCCGAGCATTAAACTGAATACAGCAATGAGCGCAAGCCAGAACATCTTGATAAATGGAACGCTGAGAAAAAGCCCCAAAGCAATGCTGCACAGATAGGTAACGGCAAAATAAGCAAATGTATAGCGCAGCAAAAACGCTTTTTTACCACCACCCCTTTCTTCATCCCAATGTCGCAAAAATCTTCGCTCTGCGGCTGTTAATGCCATATTTTAGGTTTACAGATTTTCGTAATCAAGCCTCTACGTAGCCTCGCCGTAGTAGTCTACATAAATTCGAGGCGTTTCGTAAAGGCGTATTTGGTGTAGTGCACCGCCCATAATATGTGGCGCCAGTTGCTTCCAAATTTCAATAATAAAATTTTCGGTACTGGCCAGCTTACCTGCCATAAACGGCACATCCACGTTAAGGTTTCTATGGTCCACTACGTCGAGAACATGGGTCTTTATAATCTTGCTTAACTTCTTCACATCAATTATAAAACCCGTGTCGGGATTTGGAAGACCTTTTACCGTGACGTGAATTTCGTAATTGTGCCCATGCCAATTTTCGTTGGCGCAGGGTCCAAAAGCAGCATCATTCTCCGCCTTGGTCCAAGCCGGATTGTACAATTTATGGGCAGCATTAAAATGTTCTACCCGAGTAACATATACCATAGCGGGTGCAAAGATAATAGATTAGCTTTTTACCCCAACAAGTGAGACGCAGGAGCTGAAAAGCCGCAATCATTCTGGTCCTTTAGTCGCAAAAAAACAATAACAAGCCCCAGGTGTTATCATTACCTTGCACCTTATAGGGTCAAGATTCTTTCGCATCGAAAGATAGTCCTTGGTAAAGGTATTTTCCACTAGAGTTGCACTTTTCTGGCTACAATCCTCCCGGGCTGTACCACACCAATAAAAAAAACGTATGACGGTATCTGTTTTTAGGCAAGAACACTTTAACGCCGCCCACAGGCTCGAAAATGCCAATTGGGCTCAGGACGAAAATGCTGCCTTTTTTGGCAAATGCAACTACCCCAACTACCACGGCCACAACTACGAGTTGATTGTGCAGGTGACTGGTGAGGTGGACCCCGGCACGGGCTATGTAATGGATATGAAAAAGCTGAGCGACCTAATTTGGGAAAAAGCACTGCACAAGTTTGACCACAAGAACCTGAATTTGGACACCGAAGAATTTAAAACCCTAAACCCCAGTGCCGAAAATATTGCTGTGGTTATTCACGACTTGCTGAGGCCGCACATTGCCAGTGCCAACAAGCTGAAGATCAGGCTCTATGAGACGCCCAGAAATTTTGTGGAGTACCCGGCTTAATGACCACGCCGACCTGCTGTTTAAAAAAGACCGTTTAATTAACACAACTGCCTTTTTTTTGTAGCATGCAGAAGTTCCTGAAAGCCCCATGGCAACAAACATTACCCCTAAGCGGCCTGCTGATGTATGCCGCTTGGCCCACTTCGGGATTTCCCATTTTGATTTTTATAGCACTGGTGCCATTGTTGATACTTGAAGCCAGTGGCGTAAAAAACAGCCGTTTTTTTGTACTACTCTGGCTGAATATGCTGGTGTGGAACTTTTGTACCACCTGGTGGATATGGAATGCATCGCCGGGAGGAGCGGTTGGCGCCATATTATGCAACAGCCTGCTGATGTGCTTGCCATGGATGGTGTATAGATTTTGCAAACAGAAATTGGCACAGAACGCGGGCTTTGCGGCACTGGTGGTAAGCTGGGTAAGCTGGGAGTACCTGCACCACAACTGGGATTTAAGCTGGCCATGGCTTACGCTGGGCAATGCTTTTGCTACCCAACCGCAGTGGGTGCGCTGGTATGCATTTACGGGCACCACGGGCGGGACAGTTTGGGTGCTTTTGATAAATATTTTGGTCTTTACACTAGTGGCAAACAGTAATACTTCCGCTAAAAAGTGGCGGGCAAAAGCGGGCGTTGTGCTCGTGTTGGCACTGGCGCCAATGGCATGTGGGTTGCTAATGCGTAAGCACGTGGTGAGCAGCGCCAATGGACCAAACATAGTAGTGGTGCAACCCAATGTGGAACCTTATACCGAAAAGTTCAATACCAATCCCGCCATTTTAATTAATCGCATGATTGCGCTGGCCGAAAGCCAGATAAATGCTGAAACCGGCCTTGTGCTATGGCCGGAAACGGCCATACCGGCACAGGTATGGGAAAACGAAATTTCCAACAACGAGTACTATGCTGCCGTGTTTGCCTTTTGCAAACGCCACCCGCAGGTGGTGCTGCTTACAGGAATAGACAGCTACAAAAACTACGGCACTCAGAACCCCGGCGGGTTTAGCACACGCCAGCTTAACGATGGTAGCTATTACGAGGCATTTAATACCGCCATGGCCACTGACAGCAGCGGCAAAATAGCCCTCTATCATAAATCGAAGCTGGTGCCTGGCGTAGAAACCCTGCCCAGCTGGCTTGGTTTTTTGGGGAAATGGTTTAGCGAATTTGGGGGCATTAGTGGTAGCCTCGGGCGAAACGACTCGGCGGCTGTGTTTTCAGCTCCGCGGTCGCCCTATGTTGCGGCCCCCATTATTTGTTATGAGAGTATTTATGGCGACTACGTAACCCAATATGTACGCAAAGGGGCCAACGTATTAACCATTATTACCAACGATGCTTGGTGGGGTAACACACCCGGATACAAGCAGCACATGAGTTATGCTCGGTTGCGCGCCATTGAAACTGGCCTATGGATTGCCCGAAGTGCCAACACCGGCATCAGTTGTTTTATAAGCCCAGCTGGCGAAGTATTTGATGCGCAACCATGGGACAAAGCAGCCGCGATAAGACGCCAGATTCCACCCATTGGCGAAACCACATTTTACAGCCGCCATGGCGACTGGATTAGTCGTTTGGCTTGGCCTTTGGCATTGATTCTACTGTTGGCTGCAGGCACGGCAAGATGGTGGCAAAAAAAAGCATAACAAGAAAACAGTGAATATTACAGCCCAAGGAGTAAGCAAAGCACCAAAAAACCAAAACCATCTGCTACCATGTTAACCCACCACGAGTTTTTTTATATGGGCGTTACCATTTGCTACCGGCAAATAGGGATGGGCACACCAGTGCTGTTGT
>RDXD01000359.1 GCA_004292575.1 Bacteroidota bacterium | reverse complement strand
GGCGGACTTCAGCGATACGGTAGGCAAGATTTCGGTAGCACAATTTCTTGACGTGATAGAAAGCCCACCTACTTGCAGGCATATCATAGAGGCGTGGATAAGCAACAGTTATGGGGCTTCGATAGCAGACCTTGATGCCCGCGAGCTACAAACGCTTTGGAAGCAATGGACGGCAGGCGAGGTCAATTTCATGTTTGAAAAGGCGGGTTATATTGAACTTTTGGCGGAAGTTTGCGCTGATGCCTTGCCTGCCATACAGTACACAAAGCCTATTTCTCAAATAGAATATGCCGAAAATCACGTCCGCGCACGCACACCCAAAGGAGAAGTATTTGAGGGCAATGCGCTTGTACTTACTGTGCCTTTGGGTGTATTGAAAAAACACTTTATTACATTTTCCCCGCCCTTGCCTGCCCCAAAGACCGCCGCTATAGAGTGTATAGGCGTGGGGGCTGGGCTAAAAATTTTGCTGAAATTCAAAGAATCTTTTTGGGACGACAACGTGGGTGCTATCTATGGCGATGGCTATATCTCCGAATTTTATCCAAGTGCCAAAGAGGACGAAGCCATTTTGACTGCCCTCGTGATGGGCGACAACGCCATGTATTTGAGCAACTTAACTGAAAATGAGGCAATTCAAACGGCTTTGCAAGAGTTGGATAGGATAGGCAATAATACTACAGCTTCTGAACTTTTTGAGAAAGGCACGCGCATAGATTGGACTACTATGCCTTTTCAGTGGGGTGCGTATAGTTATCCTTCTACGGATTCGGGGCAGGCAAGGGTGGATTTGGCAAAACCTCTCCCACCACTATATTTTGCAGGCGAAGCCACCCACACCAAAGGACACATAGCGACTGTGCATGGCGCACTCGAAACGGCTTACAGAGCCGTTCTTGAGCTGTTGGGCAGGCAAGGGTAGTTCGGATTGACAACCGTCAGACTACTGTACAATTTTAAATTTGTGTGAAAAATAACGTTTGGTGGGACACCAAACGTGGTAAAAACAGTGTTTGGTGTCCCACCAAACACTTACAACCCAACAAAAAATGAAATTGTATAGTGGTCTGAACCACATTATAAAGTAGTGAATAGTAAGCATCTCACAGCGTGGCTTCGCGTTAATTATTAAGCCGTACAGCAAGTTTTCAACTCGCCATTTCACGCTATGATACAGCCTTACTTCCGTAAAAACTTTCAATGAATTTATGGTTTTTTTTTCAATTTTTGAGGCTCAAATTTATAGATTATTCTTATATCTGCAAAATTGGCTATGTGCTTGTGGGCTTTTAGGTTGAAGCCTATCCCAAGTCGATGGCGCGGATAGTAGGTTACGCCCCATCTGTGGTACCAGCTATCAAAATAGGGGTTATTTTGATAGAGATAGTAGCCAAATTGTTGTGAAAACCTGAACTTACCCAAGCAAAATTGATGCCCTGCGAGCGCACTTATCCGCCAGCCATTTCCTTGTAGGCGGTCGTCTGCCATACGCTGTACTATAGAGGCATCATGCGTGATTTCTGCGCCAGCCGTAAGCGCGCTCAGTCGACTCACTTGTTTACTTGCCTGCCCGCCTATACCCACTATGAGATGTCTTTTTTTCTCGCCTACGCGGGCAGTTTTGCTTGAAAATAAAGCCCACGTTTCTATTTCTATAGGTGTTTTGGCGTGAAAAGGGGCGCGTACTCGAGCTGGAATGTCGAGGGGCGAGGGTGTATAAATCGCACTCAGTGAGGCAGTTATCCAATTGATGCCTTTGTTGGGTTCTTTCAAGCCTCCGTTTGAGATGTGCTGATAGTTTAAATATGTACCCACGCGCCATTTTGGGCTAATTTTGAAGTGATTGCCTATGCCAGCCAGCAAATATACACTGATAGGCAAGCTGTAGGATTGGTTGTTGGGATTATGGACGGGGTGATGTGGGCGCGTAAGGTAGGCAAGTCCCAAAGTCCCCCGCAACGAGAGTTCCCAATGCTTTGTGAGTCGGAAATTAGGCTCAAGAAAATAGCCTGCCTGTAGGCTCTGCCCCAGATATGGATTGTCGTAATTGTAGTAGGCAAGGGCAATGCCTGTTTTGGGTGAGCAGTGGCAATTATCCCATACTTTTTGGCTGATTTTTTGCCATATAGCGGTAGCTTCTATCCCCCAAGGGCGCGCGCCTGCGGTATTTTCTACGGCTTCAGAGTGCGCAAAGATAGTTCCATAGTGGGTTTGCGCACCCCAACTGAAGATATGTGTGGTGTCTTGAGCATATCCTACCTTGCCTGCCCAAGCCAAGCACAATACAAAACAAAGGACTTTTGACATACTTTGATAACACTTAAAAGGCAGGCAAGGTTTTGGGTACTGTTTTTTTTTACTTGCCTGCCCAAAGTTCGATAAAAATGATTACATTTGCACAAATACATTCAGCGATACGCTAAAATGTATATCACTTAATCACTCCCATACATGGAAAATGCCCCTCGCGTTGCCTACTTGATTTTGGTGCATCGCTTCCCCGAACAGTTCAAAAGACTTTTCAAAGCCATTTATCACCCACAGAATCACTACCTCATTCATATAGACCTCAAAGCGGCACAGTCTATTCACCAAGACCTTGAAAAGTTTTTACAAGACTTTCCAAATACAGATATTTTAACGAGCGACAGCGTATTGTGGGGCGGTTATAGTATGGTACAAGCAGAACTCAATGGCATAAAATTCCTATTGGACAAGGGCGTTCAATGGGATTTTTTTATAAACCTAAGTGGACAAGACTTTCCGCTCAAGTCCCAAGAAGAAATCCAATACTTCTTGAGCCAAAATGCAGGCAAGGACTTCTTGAAAGTCTTGAATCAGTCGGCAGAAAGACCTGAAACCATGAACCGCATTGAACACTATTTTGAGGAAACTACGAAAGGATATGTAGGCAAACCGCCTACACGCCCCTATATGCAAAACATCACGCCGTATATCGGAGGGCAGTGGATGATTCTGACAAGGGCGTGCTGTGAGTTTATTTGCTACAACGAAGAAGTCCAAAAGTTTGAAGATTTTTACCGCAATACTTTCATTGCTGACGAAGGATTTTTCCAAACGGTTTTGATGAATACCTCTTTCAAAGGCACGATAATCAATGACGACAAAAAGGCTATCATTTGGATAGCTGATGGGGATATCAAATTGCGCCCTAAGACGTTTACTACCACTGATTTAGATTTTTTACTACAAGGTGATAATTTATTTGCCCGCAAGTTTGATGAAATCTCTCATCCACAAATCATGCATATCTTGGAAGGAAATATTGCGCTTGAAGTTGCCGTTTACTAAAATATAAAACCTCAAAACGCCCCAAAAATTAGGATTTTTGGGGCGTTTTTGTTTGATAAATTTTGAATTTTTCAAAAAAACTCGTATATTTGCTGTATGCTTGGACATTTGAAACCTACTTTTTGCAAATCTTCCAAAAGTAGCAAAGAAAATTATTGGGAATTTTATTGTAGCGTGTGCGCAAGCCTACGCAAACAACACGACCTTGCCTCAAGTTTTTTGCTGAATAACGAAATCACGCTGATTCTTTCTGCTTTTCAAGATGATTTTGAAGACCTGAAAGACATCAAAACTGCCTGCCCTGCGAAGGCGTTTTTGGCTAAAAATTATGCTTTTGCACACCCCGCTATAGATGTGGCAGGGCATCTCTCGGTGGTCTAGGGGTGGATAAAGGTGCTGGATTGGCAGACGGACAGTCCACACATGGCGAAGCGCATTTTGCTCAACCGACTGCATAAAAAAGCACAACGAATCTTGCCTACCCTCTCTGCTGAAGCACAACAGACGATAGAGGCATACACGCGCCTCACGCGCGATAATATCCAAGATTTTGCAGAAATACGTGCGCAATCTGCTGCGCTCGCGCAAATGCTTGTGCGCGAAATAGGACAAAAAACAGAAGCCAATCCTGAAAGTATCGCTTTGATTGAAGCTATTTTTGGAAAAGCTGGAGAGCTGATAGCTGTGGCTGACCACTTGATAGACCTCGAAAAAGACCAAAAATATGCACAATACAATCCCATCATTTTAGCAGCTGAAACCCACAAAATCCCTCTTGCTCAAGCCTATTTGCAATTAAAAATGCAATATTATGCCCTTCGGCACGATATACTGAAGCTCTTGCCTGCTATGAATCCAGCCTTTGTAGAGGCTCTCAAGCAAAGTATGTACGGGCTGGATAAGCAAATAGATAAGCACTTGCCTGCCTGTATGCACACCGCGCAGGCAAGGGAAATGGTAGGCAAGATGCAAACTGCACAAGGAAGTATGGCAGGTATGCCACTCATGCCCGAAGCCAGCGACTGCTGTAATGAAGCCTGTTGTGGGGCGTGTTTGGGCGCGTGCGTGCAAGGCTGTGCGCAAGGGTGTTGTGATTCTATGTGCAACTCTTGCTGTTCAGACGGCTGTTGCGCCAATGAATGGA
>RDXD01000415.1 GCA_004292575.1 Bacteroidota bacterium | reverse complement strand
TCGGCACGGGCCAAGTGCACCTCGCTAATGCGAAATAGCTTTTGGTGATTGGCGGTTTCGTTTCGGCCCTGATACTTTTGGGTGTAGAAGAACGGAATGTTATTGGTGCTGCTTTGCACCTGCATGGTGGCCTGCCCGCGTACATCGCCCGGCGCAAATGCTTCCAATAGACTGCTGCTGCTGGCCATGTAACCAAAGGTGCGGTTGAGGGGATTAAAATTGTCGCCAAAGGAAGCTTGGTTTACCACAATGCGGGCATCGAGGTAAAAAATGGTTTCTTGATCTATAGATACGCTGGCGGTGCGTGCCCAGCTTTGCGCATAGGCTGCGTTTGACACCAGGGGATAGCTGTTGGTATTGATGAGCTCGGTGGCCAACTGCTCGGCCCGTACATAATTGGTGCTGTAAAGCAACACCCTACACAGCAGTGCCTGCGCGGCCTCGTTGCTAAAATAGGAGCGTGCATTGCCACCGGCATAAATGGGTGTGCTGCTGCCGTAGAGGGTGAGTGCACTGTCTAAATCGGACGTAATTTTTTGGTACACTTCGGCCACGGTGTTTACGGGTACTGCTGCCTCGCTACCCGTGGTGTTTTGGGTGCGCAGGGCTATGCCGGGGTGCTGTGCGTTGGGGGTAAAAATGTAAGGTTGGGCAAAAACACGTACCAAATCGAAATGCGCCATGGCCCTAAACATGTAGGCATCGGCCAGCATGCGGTTTTTTTGGGCGGTGTTGGCATCGGGTATTTTGCCGGCAAAGGCCAAAATGTTGTTGGCGCGGTAAATGGTATTGTAAGCTATTTTGTAAAAATCGGTCATGTCGTTTTGGGTGGACAAATTGGTATTGGTGAAATTGTAAGCGTTTAGCATAAACGGATCGTTGCTGCGGCTGTACTGAATGTTGCCGCCCACCAAGTCGGCATACAATCCAAAATTGCGTTGGTAATAGCTGGCCTCCTTTAAATTGTCGTAGCAGCCAATAAGCGTGGTACGGGCACCCTCAAAATCGGCAAATATTTGATCTACCGAGAGTCGATTGCCCGATTCGGTTTCTAAAAACTTATTGCAGCCCTGCAAAGCCAGGGCCAATAGGACTATAATGCAAAGTTGGTATGTGGTTTTCATGTGTGTTCTTGTTTAGTGCGTTTCTACCGCTGTACAAACTGTTTAATGTTGCCATTTGGCATTCAATGTCGTTTACTCAAGCTGAAACCATATCACCCCTTCGGGGTTTTTAGCATCAAAAATAACTCTACTGTCTATAATACTATCAGCCCTTCGGGCTTAATACAACCACGACATGGTGACATGATTATAGAAAAAAAACGGCACTTTTTTTATAATGAACAACCCCGAAGGCGTGATACAACCAGTTAACGTTTATCGAATTTAATTTTCCCAATCCCCTTCGGGGTTTTTAACATCAAAAATAACTCTACTGTCTATAATACTATCAGCCCTTCGGGCTTTGTACAACCACGACATGGTGACATGATTATAGAAAAATGGCGCTTTTTTTAATGAACAAACCCAAGGGGTGATACAACCAGTTAACGTTTGTCGAATTTAATTTTCCCAATCCCCTTGCTTAAGTAAACGACATTGATTTGGCATTCCAAAGAATGATGTGTGGAGTGTGCAGCGGCAAGTGGAAATTTCATGTGTTTATTTTTAAATCGTTGTTGGGCCGTAGCGCTTTTTACGCTTCAATTCGCCTCCGCATTCCCCCGGTGTGCCCCCTTTGTTTCCTGCTCTTTCTCTGTGGTTCCCACATTACCGTTTTATCCTCCCCAGTTCTTCCGTTGTGCCATACAATTTCTGTTCTTTTCCGTGTGGTTTCCCGCCACGTTCCATCTTTCTTCTCCCCAGTTCCCCCGGTGCGTCCCTCTGTTTCTCCCCCTTTTCTGTGTGCTTCCCCCATTTCCGTTTTATCATCCCCATTTGCTCCGTTGTACCCCTCTTTTTCCTAGTCTTTGCTCTTTGGCCTCCCAACATCATACCCCCCCCAAGCCTACCGGGTTAGTTTTTTACCAGCCCACTCTAACGCCGCCCGAAATGGTTCTGGCCTCGGGAAAAGCAAACCTGTATTGCCGAAGGCCATTGCGACCGGTAGGCGGTTCATCGGCATACCAATACCAAAGGTTGCTGGCGTTGGCAAACACGCTAATGTTGTTGGCTTTTATGGCCTGGCTCCAAGGCTTTGGCAATACATAGCTTAGCGAGAGGTTGTTAAGTTTTACGAAAGTGGCATTGTATAAAAATCGGCTGCTGTTGGGTACAAAGCGGGTGCCGCTAATGGCTTGCCGGTTGAGCAGTGGAATACGCGTTATATCGCCCGGCTGCTGCCAACGGTCAATTAGGTTTACGCTTTGGTTGCGGTTGTCAAGATTATTGCCATTCCATTCCGATCGATAATTGATGTACTGCTGCCCGCCGGCATTGTAAGTAAAGGTGAGGTTAAGGGTAAAACTGTTGTACGACAGCACGTTTATAAATCCACCCTGCAAGTCGGGCAGCCGGTTGCCAATAACATAGGCATTGGCAAACGAAAAAAGGTTGGGGGTGCGGTCGTCGGCACGGATGGTTTTTCCGCTTTTGTCTTTAAAAAGTTCTACGCCCGTTTGCGGATCTACGCCCAGCCATTCAAAGCCATAAATGGCAGCGGTGCTGGCACCTGCTTTTAGGGCCGATGCATTTTCGCTAGACCCCAGCCGCTCGGCTCCATTGCGCACCTCCAGCACTCTGTTTTCATTAAAGCCCATGTTGAGCGTGCTTTTCCAGCGCAGTTTGCCGTTCAGTATTTGGGCGTCAATGCTGGCATCCCAGCCGCGGTTTAGCATTTTGGCCGTGTTGGCCAGCACATTTACAAAGCCGGTTTCAAAAGGCACTTCCACCGAGGAAATGGCATCGTCGGTAATGTTGTTGTACCAATCAAAATTGAGGGTAAAGCGAGAGAAAAGGCCCGCCGTAAAGCCGAGGTTGGTTTTATAGGCTTTTTCCCAACTCAGGTTGCGGTTGGGCAGGCTTACAGGATCGCTGCTAGACTGCCCATTGTAGCCGGAATTGCCAATATTGTAAAGCCCCCGCGCCTCGTAGCTGCCAATGCGGCTATTGCCGGTGGTGCCAAAGCTGGCCCGTAGAGATAGGGCCCGTATCCAATCTACGGATTGCATAAATCCCTCTTTATGCACCACCCAAGCCAATCCCAAGCCACCATTTAGCGTGGTTTTTACATCGGTGCCAAATACCGAGGCAGCATCCACACGCCCGCTTAGGTTCACAATGTATTTCTCGCTGGTATTGGCATTTACCTGGCCATACCAGCTGTAGCTGTTGTTTACTTGGCGGCTGCTGCTGGCGCTTTGCTGCGCGGCATTGCTAAGCTCATTAAGGCGGTAATACGTAAAGCCTGTGCCACTGCCACGCAGCAGCTTTACCTGTTGGCTTTGTAGCTCGGCCCCTGCCAATACGTCCAGCTTAGTTTTTTTAAAAATGCGGGTGTTGTAGTTTATTTGGGTAAAGCCAATCCAACCAAAGTTGGTGCGGTCAAATATTTGTGCCCGTCCACCCACGTTTACCCCGGTTTCGTTTTTGGGCGATAAAAACAGGTTTTGTTTGTTTACCAGTACATCGGCCCCAAAGCTGCCCGATATTTTTAACCCGGGCATAAGTTGGTGTGAAATAAGCAAGTTGCTGATAAATGTGCCGCCTTCGCTTTGGTCAACATTTTGCGCCAGCACGGCCAGTGGGTTGGGCACACCGTTGATGTTGTAAAACGTGCTATCGGCGTTGTAAGCCGGAATATTTGGCACAATGGGTACCAGCTCATTGTAAACCGACAGCGCATTTTTGCGGGTAATGCTGGGGGCCATGCTTACCGAAAGGTTGGTTTTTTCGCCCAGTTTATTGTCGATGCGGAGGCGCAGGTACACTTTTTGGAAATCGTTTTTGAGCTGAATGGACTGCTGATTTAAAACCGACGCGGCCACCCTAAAAGTGCTGTTGCCTTGGCCACCGCTAATGTCAACATCGTAGTTTTGAAAATAGCCGCTGCGGTTGGTAAGGCCAAACCAATCGGTATTAATGTTGTCGGCACCGGCCAGTAGGGCGGCATCTAGGGGCGATCGTCCCTCGTTGGTGTACAGCTCTTTTAGCAACGCGTTGTATTGAGGGCCACTCAACCACTTTATGCGGTTTATGGGATTGCTAATGCCGCCATTTACGCTAATGTTTATTTTGGTTTTGCCCGCCTTTCCTTTTTTGGTGGTTATAATTACCACGCCATTGCTGGCATTGCTGCCGTAAATGGCTGCCGCCGCGGCATCTTTTAAAATGCTAATGGATTCAATATCATCGGGGTTAATGGCAGCCAGCGGGTTTAAATACGATTCGTTGCCAAACTGAAAGGGCTCATCGCCGGGGCGTTGCTCGTTTATGGGTACGCCATCCACCACATATAGGGGTTGCGTGCTGGTAAATGCCCCGGTTCTTACCGATGTACCGCTGAGGTTGCTGAGTGTGTTTTGCCCCCGAATGTTAATTTTTACCGGTGTGCCCAACTCTGTGTTGGTTTCCACCTGCACACCCGCCGCAAGCCCCTCCAGCATCTTATCGAAACTTTCGATGGCTCTATCGGCTTGAAGCGCCTCGGCCGATACCGTTGAAATGGCACCCACAATTTGTTCGCGGCGTTTGGTGGCCCCATAGCCGTTTATCACCACCACATCTTCTAGCTCGCCCGGTTTTAGGGTAAGCAAAATTTTAAGAAAACTGGTGTCGGTAACGGTTACCACAGCAGGTGTATAACCCACATAACTGGCCCTAATGGTGGCGGGAAGCTTTTGCACCTGCACGGAAAACAGGCCTTTATTGTCCGACAGGGTACTGGCTTTGCCACCCACCAACTGTATGGTTACGCCCGTAAGCATGGCATCTTTGGCGCTTGATTGCACCATGCCCCTAATGGTAAACGGCTGGCAAAACCCCGGGTAGGCAAAGCCACAGAGGGCCAGCAGCATACAGGTTAACCGCAAAAGCGCGTTGCGTTTTGGTGTTGTGCGGCGTATTGGTAAACAGTAACTGCGGATGCTCATGGTGCAAATAAAGGGGGAAAGTACGCCCGTTTTTAACATTTTGCTAATAACTGCTGATTTTTTTGAACTTGTTTTCATGGCAATTAAGTGCAAAAATTATTATTCAGTTACTTTCGTAGCCAATCAAACCATGCATCATGAAGCAACTGTTACTTTCAATGTTTACACTATTGGTGGTGTTTAGTAGCCAAGCACAGTGGAACGGCATTTCTACAGAAAACAACCCGGTGGCCACAGTGGCCAATACCAGCACCGCAGCAAAATCAGACCTTTTGAGCGTGCCCGATGGGTTGGGTAACGCATGGGTTGTGTGGCGAGAAAATAGGGGCACCGACGGCATATACGCACAGCGCATAAATTTTGATGGTTCTCTTGCCTTTGCAGCGGGTGGCATTGTGGTAAGGGTTGGCGCTGGCAGCCCCAGCAATGTGTCGGTCACCCCCGATTTAACTGGAGGCATTGAAGTGGTGTGGCAAGATTCCCGCAACAGTGCAACCACTGGTAACGACGTGTTTGGGCAGCGCATAACGGCTGCGGGCACTGTGGCCTTTGCAGCCAATGGCATTGACCTGGTTGGCAGTGCGGCGGCGCAAACTGCGCCTGTGGTTACTGCTATTAGTGCCACGGCATTTGCTGTGGTATGGCGCGACGACCGCAATAGTCTTAGCCTTGATTTGTACACCAACTACTTTAATACCAACACGGGTGCGCCGGTGTTTTCGCCGGAGCTCTTGGTGGTTTCGGCAGCCAACAGCCAATCTAGCCAGCAGGTGGTGGCCGATGGCAATGGCGGCGTTGCCATGGTATGGAGCGATGGTAGAGTGTCGAATAGTGCAGCTATCGTTTACGCCCAGCGTTTTAATGCTGCTGGCGACAGGCTTTGGGGTGGTGATGGTTTGGTAGTTTGGCAGCAGGCCGGCGCCAATCCTGCTGCGCCCAGCTTGGCCCGTGGCAGTAATGGCAGTTATGGTATTGTATGGACCGACACCCGTGCTGGTGCAACCGATGCTAACGTGTTTGCGCAGCTGGTAAGCGCCGATGGGGTTCTGGGTTTTTCTGCCAGCAGTTTGTTGATATGTAATGCAACTGGTTCGCAATCCAACCCTTACATTACCGCCTCAGGTACAGGTTTTATAACCACCTGGCGCGACCCGCGTGCGGCCACTTCAAATGCCGACGTTTTTGTTCAGTCGTTTGACGCCACTGGCGTGAAATGGACGGCCAATGGTGTACAAGTTACCAACGCCGCTGGCAATCAGCCCAACAGCGGTGGTGACGGACTTTTAATAACCTCCGACGGGGCAGGTGGTGCCGTGGTGGTGTGGGACGATGCGGAATTTGGCACATCGAACATAGATGTGCGTGCCCAACGGATAAATGCCTCAGGTGCTGCTGTATGGACTGCCAATGGGGTGGCTGTTGCTAACCGCACGGCCAGCAATCAGCGTATCCCAGAGTTGGCCTCCGATGGCAGTGGCAACATCATTGTGTCGTGGGTGGATAGCCGAACAATAACTAGCCCCGTTGTCGCCAACAATGAAATTTTTGCTAGCCGCTTGCAAACCGATGGCACGCTGCCCCTCACCAACATTGCACTGTTGGCCAGCAATGTGGGTGGCAAGGCATCTCTACGTTGGAAAACCAGTGGCGAAAAGGATATGCTAACTCACACCATTGAGCGGCAACTGGGCAACGGTAGGTTTACCGCCATTGGTTCGGTAGCGGCAAAAAATGATGTGGATAATGCCTATGACTTTGTGGACGCTTCGCTGCTAAATGGCCAAATGACCTACCGCATAAAAGCAGCCGATAGAAACGGGGTGGTGCGCTACAGCAATGTGGCTACCGTGGTGCTGCGCAGTGCTGGCGCTCCTGCGCTTGTGGTATTTCCCAATCCTGTAAAAAGCAGCTTTACCGTATGGGTACAAGCCATACCAGCCGGGCAATACAGCGTTCGCACCCTATCGAGTACCGGAGCCATCTTAGGCACCCGCAACCTGGTGGTAACCGAAGCTGGCGGTTTGCTACAGCTTTCGGCAGCCGATTTGCAGGTAGGTCTAAATGTGGTTCAGGTGGTTAACGCAAATGGTAAACCCCTGTTGATGCAAAAGGTGATGCGTACGCTATAGCAGGGCACTGGGTTTTTGGCCCAGCCTTAGCGGGTTATACCTAAAATAAGGCTGGTACAGCGGTGGTCATTGCTACTGAGCGCAGGGCTGCACCCCATGATTCCAGGCTACGATGCCATACCGCTACCGTAGCACACAGCAGATAAGACTCTATGCTTATCTGCTGTGTTTTTTTATGCTGTGTTTTTATAAACCAGCTTTAAATTCAGGCGCTAAGTGTTAACGGGCTGGCAACTCTAACAAGTCTAGTAAGGGTAACCGTGTGTAGTCAGCATTGAAATCAGCTACCAGCCATAAATTGCTAGCACCAAGCCCTGCCGAAATCAACCTACGGGCTACCTTTTAAATCCTACAGAACCACCTAAGGCCCAGTGTGGTTAAACAGCATATAGCCAAAAGCTCCGGTACCAAATGGTACGGGGTTTTTTAGTGTTGTGCAGTCGGGTTCAATTTCGGGGGGATTGTTGGTTATACGACTAAATGTTATGCGATGTTTTTATTTCCCTAGTCCTGCCGATGTTACAAATGAACAAAGTATTCCGCAAAATACTAAGTTGATAATTAAAGGGAAATATATTTTTGTCTTGTCGTTGCTTGTCGTCATTTTGATGTAACAAAAAAGCAAAGAAATTGGAACAGTGAAAATGGCAAGCCAACTAAACCAAACTGAAAAAAAGAACAGTCCAGATAATACCGTTGTTGTCCAAATTATCGTTGTTGCATATTTTGTCAATGTAGATTTATAGAAATATACAACCAATCCAATTCCTAAACTCCAGCAAGACAAGATTGAAAGCAGTATGTGAGAAGAAAGTTTATTTTCTGTATTTTTTGTCAAAGCCACAAAGCCTGCAATTAAAGTCAGAAGGATAGAAATTGATAAAAGCCCGTTCAACTTTGCTTTGAATAATCCATCACCTACAATCATATGCAAGTCGCCAGTATTCCAGTTCCAAAATTTTAATGACCTGTCACCTGAAGCACTGATTATTTCGTTTTTGCTATTAAATGAAAAATCGTCTACTGAACTTAAAATATGTCCTTGAAGCGTTCGTATTAAAAGTTTTTTCTGCCAGTCCCATATTTCAATGTCGCCACCCCAAATTCCTGCAACTAAATATTGTCCATCTGGTGTAAATTTAAAAGTGCTTACTTCACAACCGGAATTCTCTTTTTTTATATCAAGAGTTGATAATACTGAATTTGAGTTTAAATCTATAAAAGTGAAAACACTATCCTTAATTGCAATAATATTTTTTTGAGGATTGAAAACTGGTGAGCCACATAAGTGTCCAACTACTTTTATTACTGACAATGATTTTAAATTGAAAAGTATTAACGAACAGGAACTGTCTATGTAAGCTAAAACATCTTGATTATTAATTGAAAAGTTAGTGTGCTTTATGTTAAGTTCTTTTACGACTTTATTGTTCGTCCAGTCCCAAATAAGCATTTTGTCGTCATAGCCCGCACTAATGATGTATTTGTCTGTGTTGCTGAATTCAACTTTGTTTACTCCTTTACTGTGTCCGTTTAGTGTGTTAATCGTCTTCTTGTCTGAAAATGACCATACTTTAATCGACTTGTCAATACTCCCGCTTGCAATTTGTTGTCCGCTATGAGAAAAAGCGACTGTTTTAATAGCGTCAGTGTGTCCAACCAACCTGTCTGTACACTTTCGTTTATTCCAAAGCAATAATTCGTTTTCACTTGCACTTACAACGATGCCTTGCTTGTTATTGTCAACAGAGTAAACCCAAGATTTGTGTTTTTCAAACTGTCCAGTTATAGATGCATAGAATATATAGCCAATTGTCAAAATGATAATTGAGGATAAAAAAAGAGATATTTTGTCGTTAACGCTGGTTGTCATAAAATATCGCATAACGTTTTGCCGCTTTGCGAAGGCGGGGATTTTCAGCACTAAACTCTATTAGATGCACAAAGCTTGAATCTAGCACTTCACTGTCATAGAAGCACAAAACCCCCGCTTTTGCAAAACGGCTGTTCAAGCAACACCTGCGGTGGACTTCCCCTCGTCTAAAATTGTCCTGACTAATAAAGCTTCATTTTTATTGCTTACCAAATATAGCAAAAAATGAAACACCATGACATTTCGGCCAAAACAGTGTAGGCTGATGCACAACTTTGGATGCAAAGACTTTGTGAGGTATTATCAATTCGGGACAAGGGTAGAGGTACCGTAAAAAGTTGCGTCGCTGAAATGATTTTGCTTTAATAAGTTTGATTGTCAAGGTAAAGAAGGGGTCAATACTTTTTGAGGTGTACTGATTAGCTGGTAAACCTGAAAACTACTACCATTCATAAATTGCTAGCACCAAGCCCTGCCAAAATTAGCCTGCGGGCTACCTTTTAAATCCTACAGAACCACCTAAGGCCCGGTGTGGCTAAGCGGCGTATAGCTAAAAGCTCTGGTACCAAATGGTGCTGGGTTTTTTTGTGTTGTGCAGTCGGGTTCAATTTCGGGGGGGATTATCGGCTATACGGCTAGATGTTATCGGTTCGGTGTTCTGCTTCGTCTGTTAGTTTGACGGCCGTTTTGGTAGTGCGGTTAGACAGACACACTCTTTGCCAAGCTTGGGTTGAAGCGTTGGCTTGGGCTGCTTGGCAATGTGTGCGGCTGTGAAGCGTTGGCATATGTTTTCAATTAATCTTCATTTACAAAACTTGCTTCATAATCTTTTCTACTGAGTACGGTATCAAACAATCCAATGTCTTCTCCTTCGTGTCTGTTGATGCCGATATATTCTAGACTCGCATCTTCGTAGCGTTTGAATTTGTAAACGGCATCATTAATTAAGGCAGAATTAAAAACACCAAGACTTACCAATAACTCAAAGTCTTTTACGGTTAGCCCTGTTACCTTTTTGAAAAGTCCGGGTTCTAACTGTGTGATTACGTCTCTCAAACTTCTTTCTCGGTAGTCTGTTAAATACATAAACACAGGAACACGAGTAGCAAACTTGATTAACTTGTCTTGTATTTGTTTTCTAAGGCTTTTGTATTCTTTTTCTTGTTCTGTTAATTCTTGCTTTTGCTTTTTCGTGATTTCTTTATCGTTGGCTTCTTTCTTTGCTTTTTTAACTGCTTCCGACTTGTTGATAATGGTTTCGATGTCTTGATTCAAGTTTCTGAAGCCTTCAATGCTCATTAAAGCCATCATGGCCTCTTCGTTTGCCATTAATCGGGCAAGTGTGGTGTTGTCAGCATTTACAAGCAATGCACTTTCCCAACGCCTTGCTAAAAGTGTTGCAGTTGTGCCACTCATTGCCATATCCAAAATTCCTGCGGCATCTACTTGCTTCATTGAACTTCCGTCATAAGCCAATACAGGCAGGAAGTTTATAAACTCGGCAACTTTTGCTTCAGGATTCGATTCATTTACATTCAGTCGGCAACTGTAATCGGCAATTTGTCTTAATGCTCTGTCGGGAGCAAAATCAAAAACGTAACATTCTTCTTTTAGAATTTCTTCTTTGTTGGGCGACTTACTATCAGGGTTTTTAATAACCCAAGGTGTTTGAACACGGAAAGCAGCTTGAAAATATGTTTCAGGACTGGAAGAATTACGCAACATAAAAATGCCTGTCCAAGGCTTTACTGAAACGCCTGTGGTAAGTTTGCCACAAGAAAGTGTAATGGTTTTAGACTCCAATGGATTGTCGGTCATTGCATCTAAAATGGGAGGCAATGCTTCTATGCCAATACCTGCTTGCGTTCCTGCGGCAACAACAACTTTGTAATCTTTGTAAAAAATATTTTGTCTTTTTTCTAGCAGCAGTGCCATTGCGTTGCAAGCTGCAACGGTGGGCAAAAACCAAAACGTATGATTCAGTACTTTAAGCAGTGGGGCGTGTGAAAATGGCAAGGGCGGTTTTTTAGCGCCCATTTTTAAATGATCAACGGTAGTTTCGCTGAATGAACCCCGAATTAAATCCAACCATTTCTGTACTTCATCTTCGTATTTGAAACGTGCTTTTCGTCCTTCGCCTTCGGCTTTAAAAAATGTGTTTAAATCAAAGCCGTCAAACTCGCCTTGCATAGCAATTTGGCGAATAGAATCGGGCAATTGATACGTGAGCATTACCATTCGTGGCAATGCTGCATACGGATTGTTTTCGCCTGTCCAATGCTCTTTGGCTCTTTGTTCGTCCGAATACGTCCAATTGAAAATTTGCTCTTCTATAAATTCGCCTGAACTAATTGCCCGAAATGGTGTGCCCGACAAATACAAATAGTGGTTGGTGCTGATTGGGATAATTTTCTCTAAGTGTTCAGCTTTGTCTTCTTCAGCAAAACCTTCTTTTTCTATTTTTTTGTATTCTTCAATTTCTTTTTCGGCTTCTAAATCTTTACCGAATAAATCTTTGGCGTTTTCTCGCCAAGCTCCAAAATGGTATTCGTCAAAAATGATACAATCCCACACGGTGGCGTGTACCCATTCATTTTTGACTTTTATGCCGCCCGTGTTGGTGTTTTTGCCTAAAAAATCCTGAAAAGAGCCAAAGCAAACCAGTGGTTTTTTGGTATCAATATCCTGGCTCGATAATTCATCTGCGTGTTTGGAAATGAATTGCCAACCTTTAAAATCTACGTGAGAAAGTAAATCCGCTTTCCAAGCATCTTCAACGGCTGGTTTGAAGGTGAGCACCAACACTTTTTTCCAACCCATTTTTTTCGCCAATTGATAGCTGGCAAATGTTTTTCCGAAACGCATTTTGGCGTTCCACAAAAAATGGGGTGTTCTGTCTTTGTTTTCTTTTTTGAAACTCTTGAAATAGGCAATTGACTTATTTACGGCTTCTTCTTGTTCGGGTCGCATACCGAAAGTGAGCACTCGGTTTTCTTCTGTTTTCTCACCTGTTTTTATTTGGTGAATGGCTCTAAGCAAATCATTCAATGTGCATTTAAACCATTCTCCACTTTCGTTTACAACTTTCCATGCCCTTAATAGTTTATGCACATCGTGGTCGGTAAACGAGCTGCCGTCACGTTTCATTGCCGATTCTTCAAATACAATTTTGTATTGAATGGCAGCCGTACCCAACTGCTCCTTTATGCGTTGTTGTGCATTGCGGTCGGTGAAGCCAATTTTGAGTAAACCCTTATGCGTAGCTACCCCAACCAATTCATAAGCATAAATGGTGGGATTGGTGGACGGCCTGGGAGGGAAGAATTCTTTTTTAATCATTGGCAATAGTTTTATTTCGGGCTATTTCTATCGCCTGATGTAGTTTTTGTTGTATCAATTTCAAATCTGGCAATTGGGTTAAATATTCAGCCACTTTTATATTGCTGTTTTCTAATTGGAGCAATTCAACGTGTTCCTGGTTTTTTGTTGCACACAAAATCAAACCAATAGGCGGGTTTTCTCCTTCAATGGTGTCATACTTTTCGAGCCATCTTAAATATAATTCCATTTGCCCTTTATGAGCAGCTTCAAATTTGCCGAGTTTCAAATCAATAGCAACCAAACATTTTAATCGTCTGTGGTAAAAAAGCAAATCCAAATAATAATCTTCATTATCGATGCTAATGCGTTTTTGCCTTGCCATAAAAGCAAAATCAGAACCCAATTCAATTATGAATTTTTGAAGTTCCACCAAAATGCTGTCTTCCAAATCCTTTTCAGAATAGGTGTCTTTTAGTCCCAAAAAATCGAGAAAATAGGGGTCTCTAAAAACAAAATCAGGCGAAATTTGCTGATTATTTTTTAATAATTCCAATTCGTTTTGAATGGTTAGTTCGGGCTTTTTACTGATGGCAGTCCGTTCGTAAAGCATAGAGTTAATACGTTCTTGCAATACTCGTGTACTCCACCGTTCGAGCTTGCACATTTCTATGTAAAATGTTCGTTTTAATGGCTCATCAATATAGATGATTGAACGTAAATGTGTCCAGCTCAATTCTCTACTCACTGCGTAGATAATTTCCTTGTTTGGAATTGTCTCCGCAACGCGTAGACAATGTCTAAGGTGTTTTTCGCCCCAGCCTTTGCCATATTCCATTACCAATTGTGCCGACAGTGTTTGCACAATTTGCTTTCCATAGTCCGCTCGTCCGTGCAATAATACCTCTTCGTTTATCCGCTTGCCTATTTGCCAATGCAGCATCGTTATAGCCGAATTTACCGCTACAGCTACTTGCTGCCGGCTTTGGGCGATTAAGTTCTTTATTTCTGCAACTAAAGGATTGGTGGACGGCCGGGGTGGGAATAATTCTTTTTTACTCATCGTCTCCACTGTTTTGTGTTAAATCCATTGGGCGAATCATTGATTCAATAAAAGCTATTTCATCTTGGGTTAAACCGTATTTTTTGTTAAGTTTTGTGTCTGTCCACGGTTCATTGAAGACTTGCATTGGGACAAAATGATACACTTTTTTGGTGGCGTGTTGAGCTGGTTTATTTAAGAGAACAAGAAATCTGAAAAATTTAGTTGAAATATAGGACATCAGATTTTTGGCTTCTATTTCGCCATCAAAAATCCCGATATAGATGTATGTTTCAGTACAAGCTGTATTTGGTAATCCTAAAAAGGGTTTACCCAGTATCGGGTGGGGGAAACTATCACTTCCACTTCCCAGTGGTGGAATAAATACTTTATATTTAGACACCACCTCTTTATTTGCAGTTAATTCATCTTTTGAAACATATCCTATCCCACCATTTTGAAATAATTGAACGCAATCTTTAAAAGGCTTTTTCTGTCCTAAGTAATTCGTCCTTAGGCCAAATGGTTTGGATACGCTTACAATCTCTTTTATTGTCTTTTCTTTTAGCTTTCTAACTTTAGTAACTATGCTGATGGCTTCATTATAGCGGATAAAAGTTTCTGCACCGAAATCTAATAATGGTCTTTCCATAACTGAAAGAAGATTTCCTCTTTTATGCGAAGATACTTTGCACAAACCTCTGTTATCTCTGTCCCACTTAAAATAGCAAACACCGCCTTTAATTTGAACACCAGGAAAAACGTCAGTAGCATCTGGGAAATCATAAAGCTCTCTGATTCGGGAGTCCTTTAGCATTTCTTCCCGAAAGTCGTCTAAGCCTTTACCACCTGCGTACCAGCGAGCAGGAACAATCATTGTTAAATATCTTGGATTTAATTTTTTTGCTTGTTCAATGAATTTATGATAGATAGGGCTTGCACTTCGTCCGTGTCCTGCATCGCTTAACTGATAAGGTGGGTTTCCAACGATAACATCAAACTTCATATTAAATATTTTTTCAGGTTTGTCTGTGTGAATAAAATTGTAAGCATAGGTTTCCAAGGCATCTTCACGGTCGTACACCTCTTGGCTTGCCCCGCAATAAGTGCATTTATCACTTTGCCAAGTATGTTTCATTCGCTCGTAGCGGATGTTGCCTTGCTCATCGTCAAAGGTGTTGCAAATGGAGTATTTGCCATTTGCAGTTTTGGAGCAATACACACTTCTGCGAGAAAGCAAAGCGGTTAAATCGGTAATGGCAATGCCATATAACTGTTTGCTAAAAATGTGGTTAATGCGTTCTTGTTTGTCTGGTATTTGGGTTTCCAAACCGTGCATCAGTCGCTTTGCCATTTCACGCAAAAACACACCGCTTTTAGAAACAGGGTCTAAAAACTTGGCGTTAGGGTTGCTCCACAACTCGGCTGGGAGCAAATCCAAAATATCATTTACCAAACTTGGTGGTGTAAACACTTCGTCATTGCTCAAATTGGCAAGGCAGGAGAGGACATCGGGGTTATAATTTGTCTGAATCATTTGTCTGAATCAGGATTAAGTGGATTAATGGATTTACTGGATTTCCCAGCGCTTATATCTCTACTCATCCTTAAAGCCTGCAAATCTTGCTTCTGACTATTCTGATTCTGAGGATATTTGGGATTAAACACTTTTTTAAATTGTAAACTTGTGCTTCCAAAGTTGATTAAAAGCCCAATGGGTTTATCATATGCTACAACATAGTTTTTTGCCTGAGCCAAGTGGACATCTTCCAAATTGATAATTGCTTTCAACTCAACGACAATATCATTTTCGACAATAAAATCAGCTCTGCGTGTGCCAACGTGAATTCCGCTGTAAAATATATCTTGCTCTAACTCTCGGGCAAAACTTAAACCTGCCGTTTCCAATTCAATAGCTAAACAACGTTGATAAATCACTTCCTGAAAGCCATTGCCCAAGGTGTTGTGTACTTTCATAGCACAACCATTTATTTTGTCTGTAATATCATCATATTTATTCATGCTGACAATTTTTTAATCTTGCAAATCTTGATTCTGACAATTTAATCCTGCAAATTCTGATTCAGACAATTTTAAGAAATGAATAAGCGGAAAGTCTTTTACGGGTTCGTCAATTGCTGCTGCATTGCCTTCGTCATTGAACATTGAGAACTGGTGTGTTTTCTCTACCAAAAATTTAAACATATAATCTCTGCGTTTCAGCTTATCGCCGTTTACAGCACTCCATTCAGAAAAAATGATTGGTTGTTTGGTTTTAGGATTGGTAAAGTCCAAAGCATCACCCCAAAGTATATTTCTGCTCAACAAAAAACGAACAGAACGAATACAGTCACTATTTACTTGTTTGAATGTTTTGGAATACCATTCTGTGTAAATGCCAAGCAGTCGGTCTTGGCATTCTTGGGCATTATCTTCTAAAATGTCCACCCCGTATATGCTCGAAACTGCAATAACGGAATAGCGTTCCCATTCAACTTGGCTTTTACTATAACGGCTGTCAACCACCACTAATTTTCTGCGAAGTACTTCGGCCAGAAAATTTCCGTTGCCACAGGCAGGTTCAAGAAAGCGAGAGTCAATTCTTTCTGTTTCGTGTTTCACCAAATCAAGCATAGCGTTTACTTCACGTTGGTTAGTAAACACTTCACCGTGGTCAGTAACCCGCTTTTTGGATTTTACTTGGTTATCTGTCTTTATATCTTCTGTCAATTCGGTCATTTTTTGTTTTAATATTTTCAGTTTTTTCAGTTACTTTTTTCAGTCCGATTGTTTGTAGGTGCGTTGGCAAAAAATGGCTCGTTTGGTTTTTCAGCGTTGGGCTGTGTGTCGGCAAAAACCAAATGTGCCATTTGTGTGTCGGCTGTCTTTTTACACTGATCGATAACGAACAGGTATTTATGCAGGTGTCGGATTTATTGCTTGTCCTCCGCGGAACTGCTGCTCAATAATTATTTAAAAGTACAAGATAAAAACTAAAAGCCCAAAAGAATTCCGTCAGCCGATAACGAAAGCCCAATAATTGCATTATTGCTGATGTTTTATTCATAAGCCAAATTTATAACGTCCAGCTCGAACTAAAGTACAATAGAGAAGAAATGTTAAGGCTATATTCGTAGAGCCCCAATAATGCCATACCTAATGTTGGTGGCAGTTGTGTTACTCGTTAAAGTCTGAGCATTCAAGATATGGAATAAAGGCATTATGAATTTTGTATCTCTCTGAATTCAATTTACTTGAGAGTACTAGGTTTTTTTCATCTGTTTCAAAATAAACTTGTCGAAATTAAAATTAACGTAGTTTTTGCTCTTTCGGGTTTATTATAAAGCTGAATATTTATATTAATTTAATTTTC